>NZ_JAVKEA010000046.1:0-27875 GCF_040221695.1 Coleofasciculus sp. E2-BRE-01
TGAGTGGATCAAGTCCTGCGATCGCACTCTATCTTTATCTAAAATAGGGCTTACAGATGGAGGGAGATGATACCTGATGACAACGGTAACAAGCCAGCCTAAAATTACCTGGGAGAAGCTACCCGATGATTTTCCCTTACCCGATGATCCTGTGGATAATATTGATCAGCCGACATTAGCCGCCGCACTCAGCGACAGTTTAGAACAAACCGGGCGATTGCAAGACAATACATTAGTCGCCACGAATTACGGTGTCTGCGCTCGGTTAGAGGGTAAGTTTGTGGTTAAAGCTCCCGATTGGATGTATGTGCCTCGGATTGAGGTATCCCAAGAGAATGTCCGCCGCAGTTATACGCCACACCTGCAAGGGGATATTCCAGGAATTGTGATTGAATTTCTCTCAGATACAGAAGGAAATGAATATTCGATTAAGCCGACATATCCTCCAGGGAAATGGTATTTTTATGAGCAAGTGTTGCGAGTTCCCCAGTATGGAATTTTTGAACCTGAACAAGGTGTACTGGAAATGTATCAGCTCAATGATTCCGGACATTATGTCTTGCAGCCGCCGCAGGAGAGGCGCTATTGGATAGAAGCGCTGGGTTTATTTTTGGGTGTGTGGGAAGGAAGAAAGGGAAACCGTCAGGGGTATTGGTTGCGGTGGTGGGATGAATCGGGGCAACTTTTACCCTGGGGGGTAGAATTGGTTGAGCAGGAACGACAACGGGCGGAACAAGAACGACAACGGGCTGAACAAGAACAGCAACGGGCTGAACAAGAACAGCAACGGGCTGAACAAGAACAGCAACGGGCTGAACAGGAACGACAACGGGCTGAACAGGAACGACAACGGGCGGAACAAGAACAGCAAAGAGTTCAAGCTTTGATCGCCCAGTTACGAGCGGCTGGAATTGAGCCAGAGGCGTAAGTTAGGATCAAGGTGACCGAATTTAGGGGAGAAAGTGCTTCCTCGACATCCGCACCAGCGATTTGAGCTGCCTTATGAACCACAAGTCCTGACATGACTTGACCATGTTTTAGCAGTTCATGCTGAGCCATGTTTTCATAAAGACTGAGTTCAGAGCTTTTCATCATCTGCTCAGCTTGTTCAATTCACTGGGAAATCCCTCAATGTTTACCTTTAGACAGGTGATAGACACTATGTCTCAGTCTTAACCTAATAGTAGTTGTGAATATTGGAACTTGATATGGAAGATATTTCTGACAAAACGACTAACCTGGCACAGAAACATGGTAAGCAGATTGAGGAGCAGGGTAAACGTCTAGAGAAGCTGGGGAAATCTTTCAAAGAAAAAGGGAACTCAGAACATGGACAATCCTTAGAAGAGTACAGCCAAACCATACAGCAGGAAGCGAAGGCTATCATCGAAGAAGCTGAAAAGTCTGATCAAAAGCACGGTGAACCCTCTAATACAGCTTATGAAGCTGCTGTGGAACATCATGTAAAAGCAACTAATGCACACACAGAAGCGCTCAATGAGCAATTAAAATTTAACCAGGATTATCTGAAGGAATCTCAAAAGATGGCTAAAAAATCCCAGGACTCTGATCAGTAAGTAAGGTTTGCTGAACAAAGCAAAAACTTTTATTGAACATTCTGGAACCACTGCGTCACTCCATCCGCGATCGCACGGGCTAATCTCTGTTGTTGTTGGGGATTCGTAATCCACTCAAATTCCTCCGGATTAATCATAAATCCCAGTTCTAATAACACCGATGGTGCGGTATGAGGGCGAGTAAGTGCTAAATTATTCCAAAACACCCCATAAGCTGGACGATCTAACTGGTTCACCAGATAATCCTGCAAAAATATCGCCAAATTATGCGCCTGGGGATGATACCAAAACATACCAACCCCTTTGGTATTTATCGCGTCACCAGCATCAGGGAGGGCGTTGTAATGAATCGAAAGCGCGATCGCGGGTTGAATTTGGTTAATCATAGTCACGCGATCGCCCAATGACACCGCCTGATCCGCTTCCCTTGTCATATATACCGTTGCACCCTTTTCCTGAAGTTGATCGCGCAGTAACTTCGACACAATTAAATTCACATCTTTTTCCGGATAACCAGTGGGTCCCCTCGCCCCTAATTCTGCACCCCCATGTCCAGGATCAAGGAGGATTTTAATTCCTTTTAGCGGTTGTAAAGCATTCTCAGAATTGGGTGCTACGTTTTGAGTGCGAACAGTTGGCGGATGGCGTAAGGTGAGAATCAGATTGGTTTGGTCATATCTCAGGTCATACCCCCATTGTTGATCCGATTTCAAGTTAAACGTATAGTTCACCTGAGTTGGTGTAACTTGTTGCCAATCTAAGCGTTGAATCAGGGGGTCATCATCCAAGCGGATCACATCCGTTTGGGCGGTTGTGTTATAAAGGCTTAACGTAAACGTGCGATCGCCTTGCTGAACACTCACAGGTACAGGTGTATTTAAGGGAAACACCACCTCTGTCGCCCCTGGAATCTGACGGGCGCGGATACTACGAATCAAGGCTGTCGGCGGAACCCTATTCGGAACAATACGCACCTCTTCAGCGTTAATCCACGCGCCATAATCTAAACGGACCCATCCCCCTTCCCGCCCCGTAACCGTCGCCCTGACACCTTTGGGTAAGGGGGTGAGGCGAGAATAGGTGGTACTGGGTCCGGTTCGGGCTACACCTGCATCCACGATTACCTCAGCCACCTCTAATTCAACGGGGTTGAGAATTGAAATCTGTCCAGGTGCAGCTTGACTGATGGTTTTCCCATTCACGGTTAGTTGATAGTTTGGTTGTCCTAAATTTGCCGCGTTTTCTGCGGTTGCACAGCCTTGATAGTCACCCCTCGTTGATTGAACACCAACTTGATTTTGGGCAATTAATACGGCGGAATTGGGCGGTAACGGGACATCCTGGGATTGAGCCATCAAGGGAATTGCTTGATTTGCCAGGTTCACGGTAACGGTTGCATTTGGCGGCGCGATCGCACGAAAACAAATTAGTTCTCCAGGTAATCGGGCAATATCCACGTTTGGGGTTAGGGAATCCTTGGCAAAGCTTAACCCAGTTGGCACGTTTGGAGTCGGATCAACGCGAGTTACATTAATCTGAATGGTCTGATTTTGATAGCGCAGGGTAAAGCGATTTTTACCCAATTCCAAGGGAAAACTCGGCGCAAAATGTCCAGCCGGACTGCGGGGGATAACTTGACCATTGACGCGCACGTCTCCTGCGGATGGTGCTGTTCCAATTAAAAAAATTTGTTCCGCCGTGGTTTGATGATTGTCAGACGGATACGTCAGGAAAAGAGGTTGATCCGCCCAAGCTGGAGATGCCATAACTGATGCTAATACAGCTAATCCTAGGATAGTTTTCATTGGTTATTTGTCATTTGTCATTTGTCATTTGTCATTTGTCATTTGTCATTCGTCATTTGTCATTTGTCATTTGTCATTCGTCATTCGTCATTCGTCATTTATTCAGGAATTCATCATTTAGACAGGGCGGGTGTAGGGTGCGTTAGCGTTCGCGCAGCGTTCCCGAAGGGTAGCGTAACGCACCATTTCAAACGATAGTAGTGAAACCCGCCCCTACACATAAAACTCTTTTCTCGTCATTGATCTATTTACCTCCCCCAGCTCCCTCTGCTCCCCCTACTCCCCCTACTCCCCCTACTCTCCCTACTTCCCCAGCTCCCGCAGCTTCCCCATCTCCCCACACCTTACCTGCTTTGTCAATCGGATAAAAGATGAGTGGGTAATCCATCAATGCTTTGAATATTTTTCGCCTGCCAATATTCATAAATGCCCTGTTCTCCCTTTTTCTCTGACCATTTAACCAGAGTTTCTCGTTCACCTTGAAATTCATATAGGGGAACACCATAGCCACAAGAGGTTTGCACTGATTCAATATCTAGAACAATAATTTGTCGTTGTCCTGGCAGCGAATTAAAGTGGGTATAAAAGGTGTCCCATTCCGGAGCAACAGGGCGAATTACTCGCCCTTGACCGTAAAGGCGTAAGATTAGAGGTTTATCGGTAAAACTGCAAAACATGATCGTTAGTCTACCATCGTCCTGCAAATGAGCCGCCGTTTCATTGCCACTACCTGTTAAATCCAGGTACGCGACGGTTTTCGGATCAAGACAGCGAAATGTGTCCATACCTTTGGGGGATAAATTAATCCGTCCCTGTCGAGGTGCTGTCGCGGTAAAAAAAATCTGTTGTTCTTTGATGAAGTTTTGTAAATCTTCGCGGAGTTCTGAATAAAATTTTGCCATTGTTCTCTTACTATAGATAAAGAAAAATAAAGTATTGTAAATGTAGGCAGACAATTTGTTACCTGGTCAGTCGGAAGTGATCGCAAGTCGTCTAGCTTGGGAATAGGGATGAGCATTGAGTGGGAGAGGGGCTGGGGGCATTGTCAGGTATAGTTCATCGGGCTTGGGGAAAAAATCAGGACGAAAAAAGCGTCAGGCTTTCGGGGTGGACATTCCAGACGAGAGCGGATTTTCAACGTAAAGGATAAAAGAATCCCCAAAAACGAATCCGGCATAGTGACGAGTTGTGCATGGAAAATGGAGAAAGGATGTTCTAAGCGTGACTTGTGGCGTCTGAGATTAGGAGAAGCGAGTTTCATTGGTTTGGGTGTACAGGGTGATAGCAATTTCAATAACCGATCAGGGGAAGATTACTCTTATGAGTGATTGAGGGCGTCACACTCCAGCCCGACTCCCAACAATCTTAAAAGACTGTGGCACAATTAACGGGGTGCATCTTGAAAAGTCTGGCGTACTTAAAAATTCTATGGCTAAATTTGTCTTTGTAACAGGTGGGGTTGTATCTAGCATCGGTAAGGGTATCGTTGCTGCTAGCTTAGGACGATTACTCAAATCGCGGGATTATTCGGTGTCGATTCTTAAGCTAGACCCCTATATTAACGTTGATCCAGGAACTATGAGTCCCTTTCAACATGGGGAAGTCTTTGTCACAGCAGATGGGGCGGAGACGGATTTAGACTTGGGGCATTATGAGCGGTTTACGGATACGCTGATGTCCCGCCTCAATAGTGTCACCACCGGATCAATCTATCAGGCGGTTCTGAATAAAGAACGTCGCGGCGACTACATGGGGGGAACGGTTCAGGTGATTCCCCATATTACCAATGAGATTAAAGAACGGATTCATCGGGTGGCAAAAAATACCAATCCGGATGTGGTAATTACCGAAATTGGGGGAACCGTCGGGGATATTGAATCCTTACCATTTTTGGAAGCGATTCGTCAATTCCGTAAGGATGTGGGGCGCAATAATGTGCTGTATATGCACGTCACCCTGCTACCGTGGATTCCGTCAGCGGGTGAAATGAAAACCAAGCCGACTCAGCATTCGGTGAAAGAACTGCGTTCGATTGGCATTCAACCGGATATTTTAGTCTGTCGGTGCGATCGCCCCCTGCAACCAGGGATTAAAGAGAAACTCTCGGAGTTCTGCGATGTGCCTGTAGAATCGGTGATTACTTCTCCTGATGCCAATAGCATCTATGAAGTCCCCCTGATTCTAGAACAAGAAGGACTGGCAAACCAAACCTTAGATCTATTACAACTCTCCCAACGGGAACCGGATTTAAGCCAGTGGCAAACCTTGGTAGAACGAATGCATCGCCCAATCCATCAGGTGGAAATTGCCATTGTCGGTAAGTATATCCGCTTAAGTGACGCTTATCTGTCGGTTGTCGAAGGATTGCGCCACGCCGCGATCGCATTGGGGAGCGAATTCAACATCCGTTGGGTAAGTTCAGAAGATATTGAAACCGAGGGGGCGGAACACTTTTTAGCTGGAGTCAACGCTATCATTGTTCCGGGAGGCTTTGGTATCCGAGGCGTAGATGGCAAAATTGCGGCGATTGAATATGCCCGTACCCAAAAAATTCCTTTCCTCGGTTTATGCTTGGGAATGCAGTGTTCTGTGATTGAGTGGGCGCAAAATATTGCGCGGCTTGAGGATGCTCATAGTGCTGAGTTTGTACCCAATGCTCGGAATCCCGTGATTAACTTGTTGCCCGAACAGCAGGATGTTGTGGACTTAGGTGGTACGATGCGCTTAGGGATGTGTCCTTGTCGGATTCTGCCCAATACCTTAGCCGCATCAGTCTATGGGGAGGAGGTAATTTATGAACGTCACCGACATCGCTATGAATTTAATAATGCCTATCGTAACCTGCTTTTAGACACAGGTTATATGATTAGTGGCACATCCCCCGATGGTCGTTTAGTGGAAATTATTGAATACCCCGATCATCCCTTCTTCCTGGCGACTCAGTTTCACCCAGAGTTTAGCTCTCGACCGAGTACGCCCCACCCCTTGTTTAAAGGATTTGTGCAAGCTGCGATAGAGCAATGCCAGAGTGAAGATGCAATTTCTCCAACCAATGCTCCCATTATCCAGCAATCCCCAGTGCAGGTATCGTGACCTAGAGATTTGAATTTTGAGTTATGAGTTTACCTAAATTATCCACAACTCATAACTCAAAGCTCGCAATGGCTTGAGGAGGTTTTGTGGCGTACTGGATACAAATTGATTATGAACGCAGTGATTATGTGATTGACTTAGATCGCATCAGTGCGTTTGCCTGCGCTCCCAACGGCAAAATTATCTTCTGGTTGCCGAATAGTGCCCACCAGATTATCATTAATCAGCAAGGTGATCCAGAGGGGTATCATCAAGTTTTGGAGTATATTAAACAAGTCTGTGCTCATTCCCTAGCTGGATCTTGGATTCAAGTTAGATATGAGCGCAGTGATTATGTAATTGATCTAAACCGCATCAGTAGCTTTTCTCACGCGGCGAGTGGCAAGTTAACCTTTTGGTTACCCGATAGTTCAATTCCGATTATTATTAATGAGCAAACTGATCCAGAGAGTTATCAGAAGATTCTAGATTATATTAAACGTAAAACAGGTTATGTTATTTCTTAGAAAGTTAAATCGGAGCGGGTTTAGTTAAATCGGGGCTGGCTCAGCAACGATAGTGGTAAAACCCGCCCCTACAGATCCGCATTCCGTGAACGAAGAAGGGTTAAGACGCGCCATGGAACGGCTCTACATGGCTCCGGGAGCTGTGCTTAAGTTGACACAGATGGCGGACAAGAGACTTGCACTAAGTAGGGCTTGCTGAGCCTTGATTGATAAGGGTTTTCAGTTTGTGCAGCAAGCCCTAATTATTGGTCTGTTATGAATTCCAATCCCACATCACGGGATTATCGTCCAGGGGATCAGTAACAATACGTCCGATCGCGTCAATTTCTTGCAGTTCTTCTTGAGATAAGTTGACCTCAGCAGCCTTAGCATTACTAGAGGATTGTCCCTCATGACGCGCACCTGCGATCGCATGGGTTTGCGGTTGGGCAATCAACCAAGCCAAGGATAATTGAGCCAGACTGCAATTATGGCGTTCGGCAATTGGGCGCAGTTTATCTAAAGCTTGCTGCGCTCGTTTATAGTTGTCTCCTTGAAACAGACGATTTTTGGCACGATGATCGCCTTCTGGGAATTGATGATCGGGTCCAAATTTACCCGTGAGCAATCCTTGGGCGAGGGATGAATATGCCAAGATTGATATATTATTCTCAATGCAGTAGGGTTGGGCATCCTGCTCGACTTTACGCCAAAACAAGGAGTAAGGGGGCTGTAAGCTGTCAATCTTCCCATACTGCGCCGCTTCTTCTAACTGAGCGCGGGAGAAATTCGATACACCAATTGCCCGAATTTTGCCCTGTTCCTTTAGCTTATTCAAGGCGCTCATTGGCTCCTCAAGCGGCACTACCTCAGTATCAAATGTTCCGGGGGGCCAATGAATTTGGTATAAGTCGATATAGTCCGTCTGGAGATTTTTCAGAGAGCGATCGCAGGCTTCGATAACTTTATCGTGTTTCAGATTCCCCACCCACACTTTGGACGCATAAACCACCTGATCGCGCACATCGGATAATGCCTGGGCGACAATCTGCTCAGAATGCCCCTTCCCATAGATTTCTGCGGTATCCACCGTCGTGATACCCGCCTCAAAAGCGGCTCGGATGGCTTTAATCGTTTCCGCGTCTTCAATCCCCACCCAGGCACTCTTACCCGCCTGCCAAGTACCCATGATAATCGGTGTGATTTTGATATCGGAAGTTCCTAAAGGTCGCGTTTCCATAACCAATTCCTGTGATTGTAGACAATTTTAACTCCAATTAGCCAAGGGATTAACCGATAAGCCAATCTCATCAAATCTTCTAAGCTTTGGCAGAGTCTTGGCGTCTATCCCAGGTACAATTAGTTGAAACCTCCAGATAGTAGGTTGCTGAAAACCTCTCAGTACAAGGATATGAAAGATCATACCCGTAAAATTGCCTTAGTTACAGGTGCTAATAAAGGCTTAGGTTTTGAAATTAGTAAACAACTCGCCCAAAAAGGTATCCGCGTTATTCTGGGAGCGAGAGATGCCCACAAGGGGCGGGAAGCTTGCGAAAAACTTAAGCAAGAAGGATTAGACGTAGATTTCTGTCTTTTGGATGTGAACAGTCATGAGAGTATTGACAAAGCCGTTAGTTGGCTTAAACAAGAACTTGGTGAACTGCATATCCTCGTGAACAATGCCGGGGTGCTACTCGATAGAACAACGTCTGTATTGGATGTAGATTTTGATACGCTCTCGCAAACCCTGCAAACAAATCTTTATGGCGCTTTTCTAATGTGTCAAGCGTGCATTCCCTTGATGAAAGCATCAAATTATGGTCGCATTGTCAATATGTCTAGTACCCTTGGTTCTTTTGCAGAAATTAGTGATCCAAGCTCGCCTTATTATGATATTCTCACTCCTACCTACAGACTGTCTAAAACAGCTCTCAATGCGGTTACAGCTTTGTTTGCCAAGGAGTTGCGAGGAACCAATATTTTAATCAATTCGGCTTGTCCGGGTTGGGTGAAAACGGATATGGGTTCTGAAGCTGCACCGCTAAACATTGAGCAAGGTGCTGATACCCCTGTATGGCTGGCAACTTTACCCGATGATGGACCCACGGGTGGCTTTTTTAATCGTCGTCAGCCTATGGCTTGGTAAATAAAGTCGAGTAGAAAAGTAATGCGAATTCAGTGCAACCTTCCTACTTTCCTTCTGCCTTGGAGCCTTGTATCCACTAACCGGATATTGTATCATCCTTTCCCTTCTAAAATTTCTATCAGCCTATCTTCTAAAGCATTCCGAGCCGCCACATCTGAACAATGATCAATGAGAGATTTTGCCGCCGATATCGCGGCTTGAGCTGTGGGGAAATCAAAACCGCCAAAGGGATCAATAATGGTCGGTTCGAGCAACTGTTCTGATTCTAGCCACGTTACTGTCCAACGCCCTGTTTTTCTCTCCCAAATCGGAATAATTAAATATTCATCCCAATGGGTGTGGTAGCGTTCGGCTTGATCAAAGTTTGCCTTATAAGAGTGGCGTTTATAAACGTTATCCACTACTTTTTAATCCTCCCTGATTCTTGATGCTGTACTAAACCCTGGTTTAGAGTCCAGGACTTTGCCTTGAACGGTAATTTCCCCATAACTTAAGTTTGAAAATCTCGCCTTTTTGCTTTCGTCGTACTATCAAATATTTGACATGATTAGTCGATTTTAGCTGATTTGGGCGAGGTTTCCCAAGCCTTTATTTGTGAAACTTTGTATAGCTCCCGTTTTTCTCCTCTACCTGCTGTTTTTAGGCTGAAGCGAGATAATTGCCGTCTCGCCTCAAACGTAGAGTAGAACTTCTGATTATATCATGCGGGGACAGTCAGGGGTTGACCATTATCGGCAGGAGTCAACTGCAACAGAAAGGGAACTGCTTTTTTCTTCCAATCTTGGATGGCTGTATAAGACGCCGCCTCTTTGCCATAGCAAACTTCCAGCATCTCGGTATGGATAATACCAGGACTTAGGGGAATCGCCGCCATTCCTTTAGGTAATTCTTGAGCTAGCGATCGCGTCATGCCTTCAATTGCCCATTTAGAGGTACAGTAGGAGGAGACTTGGGGCGAGGTTGAGCGTCCCCATCCTGAACTTAGATTGACAATAATACCGCTTCCCCGCTCAATCATTGCTGGGATAAAATAGCGAATCACATTGGCGACTCCCTTGATATTGACATCAATCAGATCAGAAAAATCTTGGCTGGGAATTTCCCACAGGGGCGCTAAGTTATTGATAATTGCTGCATTATTAATCAGCAGATCCGGCGGACTGTACTCGTTGAGCAGAAGTTTTGCCCAAGCCGTGACCTGATCTTCATCGGCAATATCGACCACGGTAAAATTATGGGGAGAACCAAAGGCTTGATTGAGATCCTTGATTGCTGCCTCGTTTCGAGCGCAACCCAAAACTGTATGTCCTTGAGCGATAAATCCCTCAGTCATTGCTCGACCTAAACCCCGGCTGACACCTGTAATCACAATCACTTTTGTCATGGTTACCGTTTTCCGTTGATACCTTTCCTCTAATAGATTAAGGCGATATGGGAAGATGCGATCGCGTACCCGTTTTTCCGGAAGCTGGGGCAGGTTTCACTACTATAGCGCTTCGCGCTGGTCTATTTACACGCCTGCGAGATGTATCCTTATATCAGGAGGCGTTTAGAACACTTGTACTGTAACTAGAGGAGAGCGAAATGCTATAGAACCGCGTCGAGACAAGTCGTCGTTATTTCTCCTACTGAGTAGGTGGACACAATTAAAGTTAACGGTTGAGATTAGGTTAGGGAACTCACGAACTCTTAACAGGCAACTCTAGACACTAGGGGAATAAATTTATTGATCACTGGCAACAATCACCTACAGAATACCTTTTAAATTCAACACAAATCCCGGTAAAACATCTTCTCCTGACAAAGTAGCCGGAGAGTTGAGAATTTCTATATCCTCTCCTGAACGATAAATCTCAACTCGCTTATTTTTACGGTCAATTAACCATCCCAATTTTGCCCCGTTATCCCTATATTCTCTCATTTTTTCTTGTAGTTCTTTCAGGGAATCGGTTTCCGAACGCAATTCTACGACAAAATCTGGACAAATCGGGGCAAACTTCTTTCGTTGTTTCGGAGTTAACGCTTCCCATCTTTCCCGGCGTATCCAAGAGACATCGGGGGAACGCTCGGCTCCATTGGGAAGTTTGAAGCCAGTCGAGGAATCAAAAGCAATCCCTAAATTATTCTGGCGGCTCCAAGCTTGGAGTTGATAGGCGAGTTCAATATTGCGATTTCCCGTTTCACTACCCGTTGGTGACATGATTAGTAATTCCCCTGATGTTGTCCGCTCAAATCGGTAATCTCGATTTCTTTGACACAGATCAAAAAACTGCTCATCGGTTAAATCGATACTCAATTTTATCCGCGAAGGCAGAGTAATAGTTGCTATATTCATACAGGTATTAACACAGCATATTTTATCGAATTTTTTAAACCCACCCATGCCGATTTTATTGTGTTTCTCCTAAAAGCGATCGCCAATCTTGGATCGCCTGCTCAGACCAAAGCCAATTCTGACTCAGGGCGTCAGGTTGGAAATTCACGGGGTCATCTTGGAGAACTTTTTGGCGTAGTTTCAACGATTCATTTAACAGATTGGTGCGCTTTTCGGCTGGCTGTGGTTGAGCGGATTTCCAGAATCCTAAGGCTAATCCTGCATACGCTGTTAACGCTTCTTTCTTCGCCCCATTTCCTGCCACATCTGCATCGATTTGCTCTTGTTCAATTAAGGTTAGAGCATCTAACCAGGCATTGTTTGCTCGCTCGAAATCTCCTTCTGCGTAGTAAGCAAAGCCAAGGGCATTGTGATATTTAGCCAAGTCAGGTTGGGCTTTAGCCGCCGTTTCCCAATACCGTCGCACATCGCTGATATTATAGTTTGTATCCCCAGTTTGAAGCGACTGCCAAGCCAGACGTCCCCTCAAGAAACTGATGGTTGGATTATCCAATTGGGAGGTAGAAACAGCTTTTAAAGCTGCATCGGCTTGAGACAACGCGCCTCGATTCAGCAACGCTTCGACAGCTTCAGTTCCGGCGTCGATATTCCCCTGACCCAATTGTTCGATCGCCAAAGCCGTGACGTCACTGGTTTCGGCTTTGTCTAAGTTTATTCCTTCCAAGTCTGAGGGTTGGGGTAGACTCTGCACAGGAGACTCAGACTGTGATCGGAGCCTATCTGGTGACGGCTGACGGTTCCAAACTAGGGCAAAACTCAACAGTGCGATCGCAACTGCACCAACCCCCAATCCAATCCACAGTTTAGGCGCAACCAGCCAAGAACGCCATCCCTTTTCAATCGATTCCACTGGAGCGGGTTTCGGCGTCACTGTCTCTTCAGATGACGGCGTTGCTGTTTTTGGTACAGACGTTGGTGCTGGCGCTGCTGAGGAAACTGTGGGTTGCTGAGGCGGCGGGTTGGGTACGTCCTGATTCTCTTGTTCTGGCGCTGGTTGTGGGGGATGGTTCGGATCTAGGGGAGGTAATTTAGGTTCCTCGATCTCCGGCTCACTATCCAGTTGTTCGAGTAAATTCTTAATAAAGCTAGACGGATCATCCCCCTCATCTTCTGAGGGAGTCTCCTCTGAGGGCGTCTCCTCTGAGGGCGTCTCATCGAGCCAATTTTGCCTCGGTTGATACTCATACTTAGCTAGGGGAGGTTTCTCCTCCAGGAATTCATCCTCATCCTCTAACCTCGTTCTGTTTAACATCTGTTGTGTGAATAGCTCAGCGTCACTTTCATCAGAGACTAATGGCATATCTGGTGGTTCCGGTAACTGTAATCGTTCTTCCCGATGGTGATAGTCATCTTCCACGTTGGTGAGGAATCCATCAAATTCGGGATGCAGGTAAAGTACAGGCAGCGCCCAATATAATTGGTTAGAGCCATAGGCAGAAATTAGCCCCTGTCGCGCTCGACTCAGACTCAGATCAATGGGATAGCCTTGATTGAGATTCCGATAAAGGAGGCGAGTGAGGGTGAGTGCCACTTCATCGGGAATTCGCTCTGCCATTGCCAAAACCCCAGGAATTCCTCGTTTGACCAAGGCTTCGGCTAAATTGCGCTCTTTGCCATTATCTAAGGGGTCTGAGGTGGCTGTATAGGCACCACGACAGGAGTTAAATACGGCTAATTGCACGCCGTTATTTGCTAGCAATCCGGCTAAATCGTTGCCGTTTAAGGTTTCCGTTAATCCGGTTTTATTACTGACTAAATAAACATCACCGCCAGAATCTCCCAGACTACTATGACCTGCATAATGGAAGACTTGATATTGACCTTGTTCTAAGGCTTGGGTAAGTTGTTCTCGTCCCGGTTGTTCGAGAATGGTGAGTTGAATCGCTGGGGGTTCTTGGCGAGAACGGTTTTTGAGTTCTTCTTGTAGATGTGCTGCTTCCTGTGCCAGTTCTAAACTCTCTTGGTCACTCGGTCCAGCAATGACCATCAGAATTTTCAGGACAGGATTGGGTTGAGGGGGGAGAGAATGAATCGGTCGCATCAACCCGGTGCTGAGTTGATACCGGGAGAAGGCAACATCCGTCCCGGTTGCCAAAGGGCGATCGCCTGCATGGAGAACTTCCCAGGGTAAGCGAGGTAAGCGATTCCCTTTGAGTCCCAGGCGCAGTCGTAATACAGTGCGTTGATTTTGCGCGATCGCTTGTGCCATCATCCAGCTATCCCGCAAGCTCCCTTGGAATAAGGCATTATAGAGTTCCTGACCCAGCGCCACTAAGTTTTGGCAGGATTGACGCACTTGCTGATCTGAATTAGGCAAGAAAAACAGCTCATCCATACCGCCAGCCCCCCCTTGTAACAAGCCCAGAAGGGGATCATTCATCAATTGTCTCGCTTGCGTTAACCACTCATCCATGGGCCAACGTACTTGTTCTTCTGCCAAAGGCACCCCGGGTGCGACTCGTTCAATCCGCACTAGATGCTGGTCATCCCCCAAAGGGGTCACAGAGATATGGAATTCCTGTGCCACTGCTATTGCCTGGTCAAGTTTGCTGAATGTCAAGGGTTTTTACTGGGTTTTCAAGATTTATCGCATTCATAGTGTCTTTAGATATAGATTGATTTAATTCTATGAAAGTTTCCTTATAGAGTTTAGGGACTCAGACGCGAGTCATGTATTCAATGAGACCTTTTGATCGTATGGATGAGGGACGAGACATTAACCCTTGTTGAGAACGCTGGAATTTTTCGGCGGCGGATGCTACTGAATTCAAATTGAGGAACTGAGCCAGGATTGTTCCGGATAAACCCCGCCTATTCCAGAAGAGTGAAATGGTAGATGCACCCTGATTGACGTTCCCTGGCTCACTGATTTGGGCTAGGGATTTTTTTTTAGCCATAGTGGGTAAGCCACATCCAGCATTTTTCCGTTGCTATGTACATCGGGATGAAGGAGTTTTTCCAAATGTCGGGGTGGGTTTCACGATTATCGTTTTTTTTCGCCCCGATTTTACTAAACCTGCCCCTAGAGAAGGTTTCAGTTGTGATTGTACAGACTGGTTCTGTTTGGGTTCAGTTTAATCTCTCTTATCTTAGCAACGGTTGCACGAGAGGGATACATCCGAAAATTCCTCTGGGAAAGGAAGTAGAAGTAGGGTGGGCATTGTCCACCAGCATACCAGTCAGTACCTGTAGGGAAACGGCATTGCTGCAAGCTGTTATGCATTTAAATTGGGTATTAGTAGCGAGCTTTCTGGCTCGCACTACAAGGATTTCTGGAACATTGCTCTACCGTCTCGAAGCGGGTCAACGGTGAGGTTTCCATATACCAACGGTGCTGGGCGCACGTCGGTGCGCCCCTACAATGCCAATCAATCCCATTAGTCTCCGGAGTGGACTGACACAGCTAAAATGACGGAATAGGGAATTATCAAACAAAATCCAACAAAACGAATTTCAGTAGACCGAAACGTTGTGCGATCGCGAAGACAAAGCCGTGGGCTACTTATGTACAACTTTGGAGATAGTGATCGCTAAAACTACTAGGGGATAAGGCTTGACGCTGGGTGTAGTGCATCTGAACTGGGGGAACGTCAGATGAAATCAAAACGATTAACAACCGCAATAAAATTAGTGGAAGCTGTAGCAGCATATCAGGCGTTTGTGCAGCGTTTGAATCCTCAGCATTAACCTTTATGTAGGGGCGGGTTTAGGAATTTAGTTTGAATCGACGCCGATAACTTTTCTACAAAACCCGCCCTTAATCCTTTGCATCTCACTGACGATACAACTGAATCCGACAAACGATAGGATTGAAGATATTAACTTTGAGGGAACAGGTTGTGCGATCTGATTTGGCTTGGCATTAAGGCTTCGTCTACGTTCCCAGAGTCCAACCTACTCGCGTTGACATGCACCCATCCCATCCCCTCTATCTGCCTCGACTACAACGTCACTGAAACCTCCATCAGTTCTTTAATCAAGGAATTGCTATCTTGACTCATTGACGGTTCTGGATGTTTGGCGATAATCACCGGAGTGTCTCCTACTTCACTATCGGGGATAGCTTGCAGAAGATAAACCTGTTCGGGATTAACATTGGCAATCACCTGGGGTGAATGAGTCGCCACAATAAACTGACAATTGGAGAAAGTTCGAGTCAGTGCTGGTACAATCTCATGTTGCCATTTTGGATGCAGGTGGAGTTCAATCTCATCAATCAGAACCACACCATTCCCTTCTAGGGGATTCCCTAACCCCGGATTCGCGATCGCTAATCGTTTGGCTAAATCAGCAGCGAGTGAGAGTAAGCCTTTTTCACCTTCTGATAGTTGATTAACGACTAATTCTCGACCTTGTTTCGTCACTGTCATCCGTAAAGGGGCACGTCGCACCCGCAAGTTAGCAAAACCGGGTAACAAAGAGGATATCGCTTGTCGGATGGCTTCTAGGAGGCGATCGCGGTGTTCGGGATTATCTCGACGCCATTCGTTTTCTAGATCCTCAAGATCCTTAAACCACTCGAAGAAGCTGCTAAAGTTAATCGACACACCCGTTAAGGCGTGGTCATAAATCGCCAGTTGGTTCGACCAATAGTATTTTGTTGTTTCTTGGGTAACCTTGTCGCAAAACTGGCGGTTGACGGGATAGTAAACCACGACGGGTAAATTCACATTCAGATTGTTTTGCAACTGATTCTTAATTCGCAAACAAATTCCTTCTAATTCTCGAATGTTCCCGCCTCTGGGTCGTCCCTTGGTATTGGATAATGAGAGAAACCAACTGATCTGCCGTTCCCTCAGGGAAATCGTGATCTCATTTTTGGTTTGATGGGCGCCATTGGCGATATCTTCCTGACTAAAAAAATGTCGCGGAATTTTCCGTTCTTCCGTAATGTCCTGTTCGTTAATAAAATGTCCCGTTCCAATCGGATCTTGAAGTTCCGCCACAAAATGGGAAAGTAGGAGTGCGATACAGTCGAGAATACTGGATTTTCCCGTTCCGTTGATCCCCACCAAGACTGTCGGTTCAGTCTCATGGAACTCCAGCGTCAGATCGCCGATGCCACGGAACGAGTTTATTTTCAGGCGCTTGACTTTCATGGCTTATAGTAGGCTGATGGCAATAAAATGACACCGGGATGAAAAAGCAGCAATTGTTGTTGATACTGCTGATGATACTCTGATCAGTTGAGCTTGTCCGGCAAAAGCCTCATACAATTGATTAAAGAACTCCTAGTTTGGGGTTGTATAAACGTACCCTGACACGTCTAGAACTTAAATGCGTAACCTTTGAGGAACTATTAACTGGGGTTACGCCAGCCGACGCCGACGCTTAGGGAGCAATCCCTAGGGAAGCTTCCCAGAAATAAACGCGATCGCAATATTGAAATCTGCTCGTACAGATAGCTTCCAGGGAAACATTTTGCGTATTGGTCACATCCAGCGATACGAAAGCGGCTTCTCCTCCGGGTGCAACGGTTCGAGATTCAGCCTTTACCCCATCTATATACACATTAACAAGAACCCTGGGACTACCTTGGTCGTTATCGCGCATGCCAAACGCTAATTGCAACGTCTGAAATCTAACATCCTCTTCATTGGGTTGCAGTCTACAGGTCAATGATGCCCGCGTATCGCCCGAACCCATATAAAATCGCGATGAGTAAACCGCTTTATTGACCACCACGTTTTCACTTCGCCGTCTCCAGTTACCGATCCCCGTATCCACACAATTCAGCCTCAGTAGGAAGGTTGAGCGTTCTTGCGCTTGCACAATTTGCTGACTTGGGGCAGTTAACGCCGCACATAGAAGTCCACTGGCAATGATTTTCTGAATCAGTTTGCTTTTCATTCGTATTGATAGTTCACCCACGCCAATAGGCATCAATACTACATCATCCCATGGGCTGATGTTTAACCCGATGGAATCATCCCTTGATCAAAGATTTGACCCTTTGTATCAATACCACGAACTAGGATGCGATCGCTATATACTTCATAAGCGGCAAAACTTAGCGTTGAGGCGGAATGGACTGTCCATGACGAACGCCCAACTGGGCGAACTCCAGCACCCGCACCACAAATTAAATAGGTTGTCCCATTAATCGGGAGAGTACGCTCGTAGTTGTGGTCATGACCATTAATATAGAGTTGCACTCCGTATTTTTGAAACAAGGGAGTCAGGGTTTCAATAAACGCTTGATTCAATCCGTAGTGACCCGATGAATAAATTTGATGATGCCCAAAAACAATCTTCCAAGGCGCATCGCTGCGGCTGAGTTCCTGTTCTAACCACGGTAACTGACGCTGCCAATCCGCATTGGCATTCGTATCCAGCGCCCAAAATTGCACTGATCCCCGGCGAAACGTATAGTATCGTCCCTGCATATTGAAACCTGGATATCGGACTTGGGGATCACCATTGGCGGTACGGATGTCATGGTTCCCCAGACAAGCGTGAAATTTTACCCCCTGTTCCAGTAAGGCTTGATAGGGTTTTTCAAAGACTGCCTCAACTTTTTCAATTTCCCCATCGTTATAAATATTGTCACCTGCCAGAATCACCAACTTGTAGGGATTCTGTTGATAATAAGCCGTCATCGCCTCTGCCACTGCATATTGTCCGGCTGCACCTGTGCCTGTATCGGCAATGGAAACAAAGCGTAGCAGAGGTGTATCAGCCAATTCATTCCGCGTGTCAGTTGAGGGTGTTGGTTTAGGAGTCTGGGAATGGGTATCACTCGTCTGAGTCGTTTGACTGGCAAAGAGATTACTGCCAACAGCAATAACCCCGAAACAACTCATACCACTCAAAATCAGAAATTGACGGCGTTTGAGACTCATAGATCTAGAGCAGTCATGCAGACTGAAGCAAGACGGGCAAAAATGTTAAATTTGTGCTGTAGGAACAGCGTTCTGTAAGAAGAATCTAGCGCATTTTATGCCAATTGGCGTTGCTGGGTAGGGAAATAAAAATGTCAAAAGAGCAGCATAAGCCTCAGGAACCCGTAGAGGTAGATGAATCCACTCAAGAAACGAATACGGCTGAACCCACTCGCCAGTCTAAGCTGGTGGATTGGCTCTATCCCCGCTTTGAAACCGTTGAGAAGGTGTGGGATAGTATTTTGGCAGCAATCCGCTCTTTGTTACCCGAAGCTTGGAATCAAAAGCTATCAGATTGGGGATTGACGGGCGCGATCGCGGCGTTTATTGTGATCATAATGGTGACGGCAGTCGCTATAACGCCAGAGACACCCACACAGTTAGCCAAAGAAGTAAAACCCGAACCCATCCCTGCACCTGCCGAATTAGCCGCACCTGAACTTACAGACACTTCAAAATCTAATTCCTCTCCCCTAGAACTTACCCCAGAACAACGCCTGATTGCGGGGATTCAAGATCAAGTGGCTGAAATTACAGATCAGTATGCGAATGGATTGATTCAATCCATTCAAGCCAACTTTCAGGGGAACCGTCTGATTGTCACCGTGAGTGATGGCTGGTATGAATTAGATGAACAGGATCAAGAGCAATTAGCGAGTGAAATTTGGCGTCGCTCTCAAGACTTGGAGTTGAGCAAACTGGAAATCACTAATTCTGATGGAACTCTATTGGCGCGAAGTCCAGTAGTCGGTTCTGGGATAGTCATTTGGCAGCGTTAGAATTTCACCGCCTATTATGTAGAGACGTAGCAGGCTACGTCTCCATATCACATAAATGCTACTTTGCATGCAAGAGCCGATTAGCGCATGGCTTTCTCAAGCTGGTTAGCAATATTGAATTGAGATAGACTGGGGGATTCAATCTCACTTCTCGCCAGTTGTTCTAACTCAACCGCGAGCGATCGCAGGTAGTCTGCTCGTTGGCGCATTCGGGTACTGATTCCCTCTGTACCAGTGGCAAGGCACTCCGGGCAAACATCACTAACATATTCGCCAGATTCTCGATACGCTCTTGCCACCACCTCTAGCGGGAAAAAAATGTTACCGCACAAATTGCAACGGCATTTTTCCTCGAAGTGATTACTCTCAACTTGAATTTTAATGGGCATGGACGGTGTTCTCCAAATATATATGCAGTTTTGGGATAGCTGGAATCCTGTTTAGATTTGGCTGAAGCGGGCAGCTTAATTAATTATTTATTTTATTTTAACCATAAATGTAGTTAATCGTACAGATTATTTCTAATGGCAGAGAAACCGTTTTTTTGTTAGCTTTTCATGACAATGCTCCCTTACAAAGGACGAATGACAAATGACGAATGACGATCTCCACCGTTAGCTTTTATTGGGTCCACCTACTTATTGTTGCCAGATCGTGATAAAAAAATACTCAGAGTTCAGACTCTGAGTATCAATAAACAAGTAATGACTCTATTGAGGCTTCGCTGAAGCCAGAATCAGAGGAATTCCATCACTTTTATCTTCCTCCGAATTTTCAGCTAATAAACTTGTTGAGAGGTTGCTGCATCCAAACAATAAAGTTTTGTTGCTTTAACCTTCCCACTTCGCCGCTATATGCTCAGCCAAATCGACAACTCGCTGAGAATAGCCCCACTCATTGTCATACCAGGCAATGACTTTAACCATATCACCACCCATTACCATCGTTAGACTGGCATCGACAATAGATGAAGCATCATGTCCCTTGTAGTCTGAGGACACCAACGGTAAGTCGTTGTATTCCAAAATGCCCTTAAGCGAGTTTTCTGACTCTTCTTTGAAGACTTTGTTCAACTGCTCAGCAATGGTGCTTTTCTCAACTTGAGCCACCAAATCCACAACCGATACATTCGGGGTAGGTACGCGCATCGCGATCCCATTCAATTTCCCCTGCATATCTGGAATAACTAAAGCCACAGCTTTAGCCGCTCCCGTCGAGGTTGGCACGATATTGATCGCAGCGGCTCTGGCTCGACGGACATCACGGTGACTCGCATCCAGAATCCGCTGATCCCCCGTGTAACTGTGAGTCGTAGTCATGGTTCCTTTAATGATGCCAAAGTGTTCATGTATCACTTTGACCACAGGAGCCAGACAGTTTGTTGTACAACTCGCATTGCTAACAATGTCATGCTTGCTGTGTTCGTAGTCGTGATGGTTCACACCAACGACGAACGTACCGATGTCACCACCTTTCCCTGGAGCCGTAATCAGCACTTTCTTGGCGCCGGCGGCTATATGCTTAGATGCACCATCTCTGGTGACAAACACCCCGGTCGATTCGATGACTAGGTCAATACCCCAATCACCCCAAGGCAAGTTCAGGGGGTTGCGATCCGATACACACTTAATGGTTTTGCCATTGACGATTAGGGAGTTTTCGTCATAGCCAATGTCGGCTTTGAGCGTCCCTAGCATGGAGTCATATTTAAGCAAATGAGCATTTGTCTTGGGATCAGATGTATCATTGATGCCCACTAACTCCAACTGACTATTTTCTCTAGTCAGTAAACATCTGGCGAAATTACGTCCGATGCGTCCAAACCCGTTGATCGCTACTCTAATCACTGCGTCTTGCCCTCTGTATTCAAGCTCAGTAAATATACTTTTTATGAACCCAATCATATCGCAAAGGCGGACAAATTCTAAATGCCGATTCAGCGACGGATCGGGAAGCGTCGGACATATAACTTGCTCTAAGTCTTTCCCCCCAAGGGTTTGGGTGAATCTGAATTGAGAATAAGAGTTTTTGGATTAGGGGTGTAGGGTGTGGTTAGATATCAATATGGCTCGCAGCGAGTTCTTTCTCTTCCAGATGCGCCCTAGCACCTCTGGAAAAGGCTTCCCCAGGTCGAGTGTCGGAGTTCTATGGTTCTGCTGAATTTTCCGGAAACCCAAGAATGAAGGCTGTTTAGTATAAAAAACCGTCTGGAGATAGAAAAAGTTACTTCAGTACAAACACGGTGGTCAACTCCACTGGAGCAATAACACAATTAATAGCGAAGTGGGTCTGTTGCCAAGAAAATCTGATAAATCCGCCCTTGGCTGTATCTTGAAAAATCAATTCTTGATATGATAGCGCGTGTTATTGGCACAGTAGGCTTGTGTGGTGTGGTGTGTAAGGAGTTAAGATGCCTAATATTGTTGATCTTAGTGGCAAGCCATTCCATTTCATCGGAATTGGTGGAATTGGTATGTCAGCGCTGGCTTACGTTCTAGCCAAACGCAACCTCCCTGTATCTGGGTCTGATATTCGTTCGACGCCGATTACTCAGCGGTTGCAGGCTGTCGGCGCTCATCTGTTTAGAGACCAGAAGGCAACCAATTTGGAATTTTTTAGAGAAACGAATGTCCCCATTTATCAGGGCGTATCAGCAACGGCGATTGAACCGGAACCCCCTCGAAAAACAATTGCCGCCCCCTCAAACGTTAACCACTCTGTTCGGGAAGACCATCTTGCCTCCTGCTTACCCCAAGTAATATGTTCGAGTGCGATTAATCCAATCAATTCTGAGTACAAAGCGGCTGTAGAAGGCGGCTACCCAATTTTTCATCGCTCCGACTTACTGGCAGCGTTGATGCAAGACTACCGAAGCATTGCCGTTGCTGGAACTCACGGCAAAACCACAACCAGCAGTTTAATGGGATACTTGCTGCTGAAAACGGGTCTAGACCCGACTATCGTGGTTGGGGGAGAAGTGGATGCTTGGCAAGGAAATGCGCGTCTGGGTCAAAGTCCCTTTCTGGTGGCTGAAGCAGATGAATCAGATGGGTCGTTAGCCAAGCTGGCTCCGGAAATTGGCGTGATTACCAATATTGAACTCGATCACCCCGACCATTACCAGAATCTCGACCAGGTTATCGAAACCTTTAAGATTTTTGCCGATCGCTGTCAAACCATCGTGGGCTGTATTGATTGCCAGACATTGCGATCGCATTTCACCCCCACAATCAGCTATAGCCTGCAACGCACAGCCGGAGCTGACTACAGCGTGGATCGCGTTGTTTATCAGGCAGAAGGCATCACGGCGAGAATTTGGGAAGGCGATCAGGTGTTGGGTACGCTGCAACTGAGTCTGTTAGGTCAACATAATCTCAGCAACGCCTTAGCGGTTGTGGCAGTCGGACGACACCTGGGACTAGAGTTCGACGCGATCGCCTCCGCCCTAGCCACCTTTGAAGGTGCCAAGCGCCGCTTTGAGGTTCGGGGTGAGTGTAAAGGGATTACCTTTGTCGATGACTACGCTCACCATCCCAGTGAGATTCAGGCAACCTTAGCGGCGGCTCGCTTACAGGTTGAATTATCACGCCGTATTGTTGCCATTTTTCAGCCCCATCGCTATAGTCGAACCTTGACATTTTTGTCAGACTTTGCTAAATCATTTGGCGATGCTGATCTCGTCGTGGTCACAGACATTTATAGCGCAGGCGAAGCCGGTGTTGGACAAATTACAGGTGAACAAGTGCGAGCCGCGATCGCGGATCACCATGAGCGGGTCTACTACCAACCAACGTTAGATGAAGTCTCCCAACTCCTCGCCCAAATCCTGCAACCCGGAGATCTGGCTATCTTTCTCGGTGCGGGAAATTTGAATCAGATTATTCCCCAGGTTATAGAGTCCTACCAGACGGCGACACCTGAGAATTCGACTGAATTGAGTCAAACCGTCTAAGGTTGGTTAACCCCAGCCGCACCCGATTGGGTGTATCCACTTCCACTGGCTAAAATCCATCGGCATTCTTTTGACCTGTATTGAATTGATATGACCTTGTCATCCTATTCTCCCGGCGTTGCTAACGCGCCACTGTGTCAGAAAACCTCTGACAAGCCTAAGCTTTACTTGCCTGGAACTGACTGTATCCTCCGTTCTCAGGTGTCTTTAGCGAGTTTGACATCCTTTCGCGTGGGAGGTCCCGCCGAGTGGTACGTGGCACCCCGACGGGTCGAGGATCTACTCGCCAGTTTTGAATGGGCAGATTTGCAGGGATTACCCATAACCTTGTTAGGGGCGGGTTCTAATCTACTGGTTAGCGATTGTGGGTTGTCCGGCTTAGTCGTCTGCACTCGTCATCTCCGTTCTACCTACTTTGACCCGGATACGGGTCAAGTCACCGTGGGAGCCGGAGAACCAATCGCCCGTTTAGCATGGCAAGCCGCTAATCACGGTTGGCAAGGGTTGGAATGGGCGGTAGGTATTCCGGGAACGGTGGGGGGCGCTGTGGTGATGAATGCCGGTGCCCATCAAAGTTGTGCGGCGGATCTGCTGGTGAGTGTGGAAACCATTTCACCCACCGGAGTCGTGGAACGGCTCACGCCTCAAGAGTTGGGCTTTCGCTATCGCACCTCCATCCTGCAAGGAGGGAATCGCTTCGTGACTCAGGCAACATTTCAGTTGCAACCGGGTGCTGATCCCAAACAGGTTCGAGCGACAACAACTCACCATTTAAAGCAACGGCGTGATGCTCAACCCTATCACTTACCCAGTTGTGGCAGTGTTTTCCGCAATCCCGAACCCCACGCGGCGGGTTGGCTGATCGAGCAATTGGGTTTGAAAGGCTATCAAATTGGCGGCGCTCAAGTGGCAGAACGCCATGCTAACTTTATCTTGAACTGTGGCGGTGCTAAAGCCAGCGATATCTTCCAACTGATTCGTTATGTGCAGCAGCAAGTCGAGCAGCATTGGTCGCTCTCCTTAGAGCCAGAAGTGAAAATCTTAGGACGGTTTCAGCCTGTCTAAAGATGTCGCATTGACCGAAGCGGTACTAAGATTAAGACTTAGCAACGATAAACCCGTCCAACTTGAGAGACAGTCAATACGTTATGACCAAAGGACAAGGATTCGGCTTCGGTTTAGGCAAGATGAAAGAACTTGCCGAAGCATTCAAAAAAGCCCAAGAGGTACAACAAGGAGCAAAACAGCTTCAAGAAGAATTGGAGCAAATGGAGATTGAAGGTTCCTCTAGCGATGGTATGGTTAAGGTGTTTATGAGTGGGAATCAGGAACCCCTGCGCGTCGAAATTGCCCCAGACGCGATCGCTCAGGGAGCCGAAACCCTATCAGAAACGGTGACAGCCGCCATGAAAGATGCTTATGATAAATCAACCACGACGATGAGAGAACGTATGGAAGAACTCACCAGTGGGCTAAATCTGCCAGGGATGTAACCTTATCTGGAGAACTGGGAATGAGAGTCATGTCATCCATCGGAGACAGCACTTCCCAGTTCTGCTCTGATTGTCATTGGTCATTAGTCATTGGTCATTGGTCATTGGTCATTCGTCAGAGTTGAAAAACCTTTATTCTCTCCAGGTAGTTGAAACTATTGCCTATTCCCTATTCCCTATTCCCTCTCTCCAGCACAAGACTTATTCAGCAGTCCCTAATCAATGATTTCTGTGACTTTAACGTTAACTTGCCCCTCAGCCAATTGAATCTGTAATTCTTCTCCAGGAGCGAGACTCGCTGCATTCCGAGCAATTTTTCCTTGTTCCGTCCGTACCACCGCATATCCTCGTTTTAAAACATTGGTCGGGTCAAGGGTGGCTAACTTTTGCCCCAGAAATTGGCAATGTTGAGTGGCTTGACTTATACGCCAAGATGTGAAATTCAATAATCGCTGTCGCTGCTGCGCGATCGCATGGTGTTCCTGCTGTAACTGTCGGTTAAGGGGTAAGCGGGTTAGACGGTTTCTGAGTTGGTGTAATTGGTTGCGGGAGGTATCTAGATGCTGAGTTACTGCCTCATGTAACGCCTCGTGACGCTGCTGATGTTCGCGAATTAGGGTTGCCAACTCTGGCACGGCTCGTTCAGCGGCGGCGGTAGGTGTATGAGCGCAAAAATCAGCCACTAAATCGGCTAAGGATTCATCCCGTTGATGACCAATCCCCGTTAAGACGGGAATCGAACAGTTCGCGATCGCTCTTACCACTCGCTCATCATCAAAGCCCACCAAATCCTCCGATGCGCCACCTCCCCGCGACAAAATCACTAACTCAGCCCTCCCGTCTCGCTCAACTCGCTCAATCGCTGTCACAATCGATTCGGGTGCTAAATCCCCTTGAACTTGTGCTGGAGAAAACAACACCGATAACCCCGGATACCGTTGTCGCAGGGTGCGGCGAATATCTCCCCAAGCGGCGGCTTGCGGTGAAGTAACGACTGCGATGGTTTGCGGATGCATCGGTAGGGGGCGTTTATGTTGAGCATCAAATAATCCTTCCGCCGCTAATCGTTGGCGCAGTTGATTGTAGCGCAGTGCCTGTAACCCTTCTCCTCCCGGCAACGCCTGCCAAACCATAAGCTGATATTGTCCCCGTTGCGGATAAATCCGGATACTGCCTAAAGCAATCAACTGTTCTCCGGATTGAGGAAGTTGCACCAGCTTACTTAGCACAGACTTCCACACCACGCATTGAATGGATGCCTTACCCTCTAAATCTCGCAGGGTGAAAAACATACCACTCCGATGGCGGTTGGCACTAGAGACTTCTCCAATCACCCAAACCTTCTGGAGTTGGGTATCCTGCTCTAAGAGATCCTGAATATAGTCGGTTAACCCCGCAACTGAAAGGGTTGCTTCTGGAAGCAATGAATTGGTATTGGTCATTTGTTCTTTGTCATACTCGCTATCGCTAGACGCAAGCTACGTCATTTGTCATTTAGTCGGGGCGGGTTTTGCAGCCAAGTTGGGGATAACAATCAATATTAGTCCCTAAACCCGCCCCTACACACAGACGCCATGGCACATCTCTCCCTGCTCCCCCTGCTCCCCCTGCTCCCCCTGCTCCCCCTGCTCCCCCTGCTCCCCCTGCTCCCCCTGCTTCCCCTGCTCCCCCTGCTCCCCCTGCTCCCCCTGCACCTCCGTACCCCTACCCCCTAAAATCCTCGAACTTGTCGATTGACCCAACAATGCTATAGTAGTACCTGTGTTCTATATTGGGGGAGGGGAAATGCTGTCAAATGTTTCTCTCCAGCCCAAGACTTGGGATCAAAACACAGTAATAGTTCGGCAAGATTATGGCGTTGATGAACGATGTCTTAGCATTGACAAATTAGCATTTCCGTGATTTAGTCCCAAAAATCAGATACTCTTAATCTCGCAGGCAGTCGGCGTTAAAATAGAGCCAACTTTCTGCACGAATTCTCAGTCCATTTCAATAACAGTTCTTGAGGCATCCATGGCTACCCAAATCACCAACAGTCCCGAAAAGGAAAAAGCCCTGAACTTGGTACTCAACCAGATTGAGCGTACCTTTGGCAAAGGTTCGATTATGCGCTTGGGAGATGCCACCCGCATGAAGGTGGAAACCATCTCCAGTGGTGCAATTACCCTAGATTTAGCCTTGGGTGGTGGCTTGCCCAGAGGACGGGTTATCGAGATTTACGGACCAGAAAGTTCTGGAAAGACAACCCTCGCCTTGCACGCCGTCGCAGAAGTGCAGAAGTCCGGTGGAGTAGCCGCATTTGTAGACGCTGAACATGCCCTCGACCCTACCTACTCATCGGCGTTAGGGGTTGACATTGCCAACCTTTTAGTCTCTCAACCGGATAGTGGTGAATCGGCTCTGGAAATCGTCGATCAGCTAGTGCGATCGGCGGCTGTGGATATTGTTGTGATTGACTCAGTAGCCGCCTTGGTGCCTCGTGCAGAAATTGAAGGCGAAATGGGCGATACCCAAGTGGGATTACAGGCGCGTCTGATGAGTAAGGCGCTACGCAAAATTGCTGGGAATATTGGCAAATCGGGCTGCACCGTCATTTTCCTCAATCAGTTGCGACAAAAAATTGGTATCACCTACGGCTCTCCAGAAGTCACAACAGGCGGTAATGCGCTTAAGTTCTATTGTTCAGTCCGCTTAGACATTCGCCGGATTCAAACGCTTAAGAAAGCCAGCGAAGGGGAATATGGAATTCGCGCTAAGGTCAAGGTAGCAAAAAATAAAGTTGCGCCACCCTTCCGAATTGCTGAGTTTGACATTATCTTTGGACAAGGGATTTCTCGGTTAGGATGTCTGGTTGACTTAGCTGAACAAACAGGAGTGATTAACCGCAAGGGAGCTTGGTATAGCTACAACGGCGATAATATTGCCCAAGGTCGTGACAATAGTGTCAGGTATATTGAAGAGAATCCTGAAATTGCCGCGACTATTGAACAACAAGTGCGCGAACAGCTTGATATGGGAGCTATGGTGTCAGCGAATTCCATCAACCCAGACGAAAACGAAAACGAGGAGCAAGAGGAAGACCAAGAAAATTTTGAGGAAGATTAGATTCGCGTTTGTTTAAGTTAATCCCGTTCCGAAAAACCTATACAGAACTATGCAGATCTAGGCATATCTGTACATAGTCGGAACGTGCAGACCAAGACTCACCGCAGTCTACGTTAGACGGGTCATGACACCTTGATGTGAACGCCAGCATCATGCTCTATCGG
>NZ_JAVKEA010000047.1:0-7477 GCF_040221695.1 Coleofasciculus sp. E2-BRE-01
CCGATAGAGCATGATGCTGGCGTTCACATCAAGGTGTCATGACCCGTCTAACGTAGACTGCGGTGAGTCTTGGTCTGCACGTTCCGACTATGTACAGATATGCCTAGATCTGCATAGTTCTGTATAGGTTTTTCGGAACGGAACTTCTGACTGGGGTTTTGATTCAGAACGTGTGCGCGTGTAGTACCTCCATCACATCACAGATATAGCTGATGCCCGAATAGTCGTCGAAAAATTTCGCTGCGACCTCATCCGAAATCTTCACGGCCATATCCCGATTGGGGGTGAGTATCTCGAACTTTACATTCGAGAAGTTGTCGGAAACGGTGGGTTGTCCCGACGAGCGCACGTTGCGACTGCCTTTACCGCCAGCGTCCACCACCGTATAACCGGTAGCTCCGGCTTCGTCGATGATCTTGCCGACCTTTTTCAGTAGCACCTTTTCCGTGACGATGACGAGCTTGCTGGCTTTCTGGGTCATGTAGTTTACCTCTTGATGCGTTCTATTACGACAATTCAAGGCAAAACCATAAAGTCTTGCCTTGAACCATATCTTTAAGATTATGCCAAAGATCGGCGAATCCAATACCTTCTGTTGAGAAAGATTGACTCAGATTAACGGAAGCATTTTATAAAAAACACTTATCCTTTTGGCGCTATGACCCGTGGCAAACTGCAAGAGCAGTTGATGCATATTGTGAAGAAAACAACGTTATCGCCATCATGGTAACCCACGATTTGGACGAGGCGGTGCTGCTGAGCGATCTACTCGTCACGGTCTGGAAAAAGTCAATCTGGGTGTGGGCTTTGTGCCGCTGAAGGCTTGTGCGCCGATCGCGAAAGAAAAAAGCTTCTTCACCAACTTGGAATAAAATGCTGATCAAGGTCTGCGAGGGTGGAAAGATCGGTGATCTGGTTGTTAAACACCGCAAGTGACGCCAGGTTGTCGAGTCCCACTAGGGGTGACAGTTACATTGACCACAGATATAGGGGTTTTCTGAGACTAAAAGGAAAACTTATGATTTGAATTGGGCATTTCCATGCAAGTTGGTACAGATTTTAAGATAAACTTAAGCACATAGAGATTCGGGTCTTACATAGATCTTGATCTATGGGAGATGCTGCGGGACAGGTATTCGCATAATACCTGTGCTGTAGGGGTGTAGCGCTGCACCCCCGCTTTCTGCAACTTTTAACCAATTTCACTTATCACAATCACCACTTCCCCAGCCAGGGGAGGCGGAAGGAGGTATTCATGGCAAATTTCTCTCGTATGTCTCGTCAAAACTTTCTGTACACCGCCGGCGCTTCCACAGCCGGCTCTATTGTAGTTCCAAGTAGAAACCAACAGCAACAACTGCCAGCGGATTGGAAATCCAAGGCTAACACAACGAAGTCCGTCTTCACGGACTCTAAAGATTTACGGAAATAAATTGGAATGACTATATCTTCATCTCTGGTTGGCCCTGTTTCCCACAGTCTGCATCTGGTTTGCGGCTTTGGGGGTGAGATTGCCAATGAATCACCACTGAATTAGCGTGATCGTTTGCGCTCGTTGGAGCAAAACCTTATCTTCCAGCACACAACGCACCGGGATGCAGATGCATTCTTAGTGGCGGGTTGACTCGCTGCTCACCCGGATATGTGGAGCCGGCCACCCAGGACTCGAGGCAACGCTTGCCTGCCGTCCTGACCCCTAATATCTGATTAAGGAGGAATTACAAAGTGGATTTTTTGACCGATTTTTTGACGCTCTTCCTGGCGAAGTTGCAGTCCCCGACACTCGGCTTTCTGATTGGTGGTATGGTCGTTGCCGCCCTCAATAGCCAACTGCAAGTTCCAGATGCGGTTTATAAGTTCATCGTCTTCATGCTGCTCATCAAAGTCGGTCTGAGCGGCGGCATTGCGATCCGCAATTCCAATCTGCTGGAGATGCTGTTGCCCGCATCATTCGCCGTGATCATAGGGATTCTTATCGTGTTCATCGGGCGCTACACGTTAGCCAAGCTGCCGAAAGTCAAAACTGTGGATGCCATTGCGACCGCTGGCTTGTTCGGTGCTGTGAGTGGCTCTACCCTCGCCGCCGGCATAACGGTACTGGAATCGGAAGGCATAACATACGAGCCCTGGGCTGCCGCACTCTATCCTTTCATGGACATCCCAGCGCTCGTAACTGCGATTGTCTTAGCCAGTATTTATGTCAGCAAGCAAAAGCAAAAGTATCTCAGCAAGGAGGAGTCTCTCAGCAAGGAGGAGTCTCTCAGCAAGCAGAGCGTTACCGCAGGCGGGTATCCCAGCGAGCAGGAGTATCCCACCACCAGGCAGGAGTATCTCAGCCAGCAGCGCATTACCGCAAGCGGATATCCCAGCCAGGAGCCCGAGCGGGTCAAAATATGGCCCATCATCCAGGAAAGCCTTCAGGGCTCTGCCCTATCGGCACTGCTGCTCGGCATCGCTCTAGGCATACTAACCCAGCCGGACAGTGTCTATGAGAGCTTCTACAATCCCCCCTTCCGGGGCCTGCTTTCGATCCTGATGCTGGTAATGGGTATGGAGGCTACGGCAAGGCTTGGCGAGCTGCGCAAGGTGGGTCAGTGGTACGCCCTATATGCCTTTGTGGCGCCGTTGCTGCATGGGCTCATTGCCTTCGGTCTCGGCTGGATTGCCCACGTCGCCACGGGATTCACCCCTGGCGGCGTCGTGCTCCTAGCTGTCATCGCCGCCTCCAGTTCAGACATCTCAGGACCGCCCACTTTACGAGCTGGTATCCCGTCTGCCAATCCCTCCGCCTACATCGGCTCGTCCACAGCCGTCGGCACGCCAGTTGCGCTTGCCATAGGAATACCGCTCTACATCGGACTCGCCCAGGCGCTGATGGGCGGCTGATTTCAGAGTCGCGGTCTGCCGATGCTCCCCTAGCCCAGCGACCAACGCGGCGGCTATGTCAAGGTCTGCGTCGTCTCCATTCAACAGCCACGCAGCCCATCGGTCTGGGCTAATGACTTCTTTGCCGACGTCAACGTCCCGCAGGTACGAAACACAGTCACCAAAAAGCCGGGGTCATGCCCCGGCTTTTTTGGTGAGAATTGCTGCCAGCTTCCCCAGATCCTGAGCGAAGCCGCCAAAACGTGTTAAGCTTATCAGTCGGTCAATTTTGATTAAATGACCTGATGTCAACAAAACTTTATAATTCTGTTAAGACATCTTATACTACCAAAGGATAGTTAATAAGGAGTACAAACAACGATGTCGGAGGCAATCAAGCCACTGACCGTACCCAGAGAATTCTTGGGTGCCCCCGAAGATTTTAATCTAACGTTACTAATGTTCATAGTAGCGATGGCTCTGATAGTCTTCTCGACCTGCGGTTACTGGCTGTGGGAGTTACCCGCACCCTTGTGCTTTGGGATTAATGTCCTAGCATTGCATATGGCGGGTACGGTAATCCATGATGCCTCTCACAATGTCGCCCACAAAAATCGGATCGCGAATGCGCTGATGGGTCATGGGAGTGCGTTGATGTTGGGGTTTGCGTTCCCAGTGTTTACCCGGGTACACATGCAGCATCATGCCAATGTGAATGATCCAGAAAATGATCCCGATCATTTTGTATCAACGGGGGGTCCTCTGTGGTTAATTGCGGCACGCTTTTTTTACCATGAGATCTTTTTCTTTAAGCGTCGCTTATGGCGTAAGTATGAACTGCTGGAATGGTTCTTGAGCCGAGCGTTTGTGGCGGGGGTGATTTACCTGGCGTGTCACTATGGCTTTTTGGGCTATATCATGAACTTTTGGTTTACCCCAGCTCTGGTTGTGGGATTGGCATTGGGGTTGTTTTTTGACTATTTACCCCATCGTCCCTTCAAAGAACGCGATCGCTGGAAAAATGCCAGGGTTTATCCTAGCCCAATCCTGAATATTATGATTATGGGTCAGAATTACCATTTGATTCATCATCTGTGGCCCTCTATTCCCTGGTATAAATATCAAGGAGCCTATCGAGCCACTCAGCCTTTATTAGAACAAAAGGGCTGTCATCAATCATTGGGACTGCTACAAGGCAAAGATTTTTTAAGTTTCGTCTATGATATTTTCCTGGGAATTCGTTTTCACCATAAAGGATCGGGACAAACCCATGATACCAAATCCCTATGACCCGCATTTCTCACAAGTTTTGCCATCTTAATCCTTGAAACCTTTACCTAGAGTAGATTTTGAGTACAAAAACTATTGCCTATTGCCTATTGCCTCTCCCCACCACAAGACTTATTCAGCAGCCCCTAATTATCCCATTGAGTAATTGGCTCAAAGGAATTGAAAAACTGAGCCAATTGATAATCAGTCTCCCCTGAATGCTGTTGACTCGCTCTCAAAACATATAGGCGATTGTCCGCCCAATACAACCTGTAAGTCATCACTTGATTTGGGGTTCTCAGTTGAAAGGATCGACCGGGATAACCCTCCAGAGAAATTGGGCGATCGCCCTGTAATTGAGCGTCAGTTTCGGCTAAAATTTGGTCGCGGACTTGGCGTAACTTGGCGTCTGGTTCAGTTAACGTGGTTTCTTCAGAATAAGCGATGACGAATCTTTGGGGAGGTTGATTGAGTCGATACGCTTCTAGATCAAGGTTAGTTGCTTGGTTGGCTGGAACGGCTGTGACATCTGTCGGCTTTTTGGGTAGAGAAACCGCAAATTCTTCCTGAGTGGAAACCACTCTCGTCCATCCTGTTTCTGGATCACGCAACGTTAGCAGACTATCTGGATGGTCTCGATTTTGCCAGTAGGCTTGCTCTTCAATCGTGAGTACATCCTCTTCAGATTCGTCTTCATCGCGTCTTTCTCTTAGCCTGTAAATGCGTCGTTCTAGTTTTTCCTCCCCTTCCTCAAAGAAGTCGGGATGCTCATAGATACCATGGGGTGGTAAGGGTTGAGGCGGTTCGGCGTCAGGGAGGTCTATATTCGGAGTCTGATCGGATGGTAAGGGTTGTGGCGTTTGCAAATTAGGATTCCTGGGAATTTGAGCTTGAGCAAACGCTGAATGGGTTAAACCCAGATTTGTTAGGACTACGGCGATGGCTAGAGTCCCTAGTTTGGCAACTGTAGAACCCATGCCTAGTTTAGACTCTGACGCTGGAGATTGAGGAGTGCGATCGGGTAAACGCGGTAATTTTGAATACTTGTTGCGTTGAGTAGTCATAATTTAACCTCCGTTTTTATTGGGTTTACGCTCATTCTAAAAAAAATAGAAGGGTTTACCTTCTATCAATGGGCTTATGTCTGGCGACAAATTAACACACCTCTATACCTGAGTTCGTAGTAGCCACTTTAGTGGCAGAAGCGCTTAAGCGCTTACTACAAACAGTTAATATAGCTCAGAGTGGGATTTGTTCGTCAACCAACTCTCTCCATGGTCTTGATTTTCCCAGTACGCTGACTCTTCAATTGTGAGTACCTCGTCTTCGGAATAATCTGGCGTATTTCTCTGTCTTAGCTTGTCAATTTGTTCCTCGAATTCTTCGTGTCCTTCCTCAAAGAAATCAGGATGTTCATAGATAGCGGGAATTTGGATAGGTCGCACAGGTTGTACTTCTAGCTCACGCCTAGGCAATCTAGGAGAGGGGAAAGACTGCGGTGTTGGCGAGTTTATCGTACTATTTCCCGGAACTTGAGCGAAAGTTGCTCCCAGATTGGTCAATCCAACCGCAATGGCTAGGGTGAGGACTTGGGTTAACGTTGAGCCTGCTAATCGTTTTGCCCCTATCCTCTGAAGCAGAAAATAGCGATGGAGGAAACGAGGCAACTTTGAATAGTTCTCGTTTCTAACTTGCATGATGACACCTATGTATCTTGTTAATTCTATTTTATTGTGCCAACCAATAAACATTGGTTTGGTTTTACAAATTGATACAAATTTGATTAATTATTTAAATAAAAAATATCACTTTTTAAACTTAAAAAATACACCCAAATGGGTGAAAGTGATACCCGAATGGGTGAAAGTTAACCAGAAAGCAACCTTGTAATTCATCGCCGTTAAAACGGTTATGAAAGGCAGAAGCCGCTAAAAAAAATGGGACACGCATTGCATAAGCTCCTGAAGCTGGAGAGATATAGTCCAGTAACCCCATCACAACGAAGTCAATGAGAAGTCGATGAGTTCTCGAATAACTCCGATGGGATCTCAAAGATGTGACTGATTAGATGGGACATAACACGAGTTGCTGGAGAATACCGATGACACAGAAGCCAAGCCTGGATTTGACTCTGCTCCCTCTGACACCTGCTCCCCTGGTTCTTTATAGGGGTGTCCCCGTAAAGCCGCAGCCGCCGAGACTATCTTGGCTCAAGGTGACAGGAGGTACAGTCGGTTTACTGCTAATGCTGACATTACCCGCCATGGCTTGCGGTGGATTGAATAGAGGATGGTTATTTGGCTCTAGTCTGATTACGCTTCCGGCGATGTCATTGATGTACGGGTATGGATTACCGTTATTGGCTACGGTTTTAATTGAATCTTTTATCCTGTGCAAACGAGAGTTGCTTCCTTTCCGAAAAGCTTTTTTGATAGCAGGTTTGGCGAATGGGTTTTATCTGTTGGCTAGTTTGGTTAGTTGGGTTTCTTTAAGTGCAATGTTTCCTTTGGCTCTCATTGGCTCGATTTTATCGGCGGCGATGTGTCTTTCATTCTGTCAGCGTCGAGGATATTTGAAGAATATCAGTCAAGGGATGTTTAGGTTTTGTGTTTATCTTTTCTTCATGGCTTTAGGTTTTGCTACGTTATTCCTGATTAGTGCCATGGATAGTTCCGCAAACCTAGCGTTCCTTTACGCTGTGACAGCCGGGTTACTGCTGATTGGCTTTATTTTGGGCTTTGTGACGAAAGGGTTTGCGATCGCAGGTTTATTAAAGCAGAAGCATCCTAATTTGGCAATGACAGTTATGTCGATGCATATAGGTTCTTTTGGAATTATTCCCATGGCTTATTATTTGATGCAGCTTCAAGGGTAGGTGGGCGTTGGTTTAAGGTTTTTTTTGAAACGCAGAGGACGCAGAGGTTAGCGCAGAGGTACGCAGAGGGAGAGAGAGGTTAAAAAATTAATTTTTGGCTTTAAGTCGGGTTGTTTTGTACTGTTTACTTCGTAGGAGAGAGAGTTAAATGACTGCTGATACAAATAGTGGCTATGGTTGTGGCTGGTTAGCTTTGCTAGGAATAATTAGCTTGTGGGGACTATCTTATCTATTAGTTGAATTTGCTGATTTTGCTCGTGAAACACAGCAATACGAACCCAAACAGTATATTGCCTCAATGAATCGCGCCCAGCAAGCTTATTTTTTAACTGAAGTTCCCCTTTGACAAATAGCTACACTGTATGCGTATCCCGGCTTAGGGCGATTTGACTTTCGGGTTCACTGGGTACAAATCAGGCTAACGCCCAATAAATCTAAAGCTTTCCTTTGCACAGGAGTCGGTTCTGT
>NZ_JAVKEA010000048.1:0-23783 GCF_040221695.1 Coleofasciculus sp. E2-BRE-01
GTGAATGGTGGTAGGTGTGAGGTTTTTTCGCCTCCAACAGACAATTCCATCCTGACACCCGACACCCGACACCCGACACCCGACACCCGACACCCGACACCCTTGCTCAACCGAGCTTTCACCTTAAGTTGACACCAATGGGCAGTGCCGTGCCCCTACGGAACCCGGTTTGTTCAACGATCCTCTGGAGTAAAGGTTTGTAACAATTTTTCCCCGATTGCGAAACTTTGAGAAATGCCACCGATATCTCAACAGAGATTTAGAAAGTTCATCGACGCAACTTGAATTGAAGAGGAATTTGAACAATGACTAATATGCCCAAAAAATTAGCACTTGCTACTATTTGTCTAATCGCCAGTCTGATACCCTCTAAAGCGTTTGCTGCATCCATTTGGCTCAAAAGTGGGCAAGTGAATGGACAGCCAGGAACAATCCCAACACCGGGAAACGTGATTGTATTTGACGACAACATTACCTACTGGGCAACAGGACAATCTATTAATCCACTCAAGTCAACATCATTTACAGACACAGACTTTGCTAAGGCTAAAGGTATTGGCTGTACTGCTTCTGATACTTGCGGTAGCGCAGAATTAGTTAGTCCGCATCCTGCTTGGGGTGGTAATCTAGACGCAGATCCCGATGCAAGGTGGATTAATTGGAATTCTAATTCAATAGCTCGCGGTACTCCCGCCTCTGTTCTGTATGCATTTCCCTTCACGGTCTCAATACCTACAGAGAAGATTGCTTCAGCCTCCATTGATTTCTATGCCAAAATAGACGATCGTCTTGGAGACCTCAATGGACCGAATCCAATCGGAGTATATATCAATGGTCAACCTTTAAATAATAGCTTTCAAGGCGCTAACTTTGGAAATCCTTTATCGGCGTCTCAGACAGGAATCGAGGATCTATTGATATCAGGTGAGAATACACTCTATGTCTACCAACGAGATACAGCCTCTGTCGTGAGTGGAAGTATATTCAGTGCTCATATCGATGTCAAACCTGTCCCTGAACCTCTGACTATGCTGGGTTCAGCCACAGCGTTAGGCTTTGGTGCTTTATTGAAGCGGCAACAGTCGAGAAAGCAGAAAAAAAGCTGAGTCATGATTCCGTCTTAGCTAACGAAATTAGATCCCCGACTTCTTAAAGAAGTCGGGGATTGGGTTAGGAGGTAAGGAAATGGTGAGCGTTAATCCTCAAGTTGTTTATATTCAGTGATATCGACGCTACAACCAATCAACCGATAAGGCTTATCCTGATCATCTTGTACCGCTACACCACGGGAAAGAAACCAACGAATCGTGCCATCTTTTTGCACCATCCGGTGTTCCATGCCATAGTGAGTTGTTGACCCGTCTAAATGAGCATTGATTTCATTTTCAACCTGTTGGCGATCATCAGGATAAATCAGATCTAACCAAGCCGCTTTACTATTCGCAATTTCCTGATCTTCATAGCGCAGCATGGTTTTCAAATTGGACGCTAGGTAGAATTCATCATTCTCCAGATTCCAATCCCAAATTCCCACATTACCCGCTTTTAAGGCGATCGCTTGGCGTTCCTCACGGCTGCGAAGATCAGTAACCATTTCCTCCTGCTTTGCTAATTGCTCTTGTAGTAAGGTATTGGCTTGAGACAGTTGAGCGGTTCGTTCCTGATCGCGTTTAGCTGATGCGGTTTCTAGCTGCTTGCGCTGGCTAATGTCTCGCTCGATCGCCATCCAGTGGGTATATTCTCCATTCTCATCAACCACGGGGACAATATTCAGTTCCACCCAAAACTCGGAACCATCTTTGCGATAGTTGATTAATTCCGCCCGCACGGGTTCCCATCGGCATAGGGTATCACGAATTTTATCCGCTTGGGCGCGATCGGTTTTGGGTCCTTGTAAGAAGCGCGGTGTTTTGCCAATCACTTCATCTGATGTATACCCTGTCATCCGAGTAAAGCCTTGGTTGACATACACGATTCGCGGACCGGGTTTGTCAATGGGATGGGCTTCAGTAATCACGATCGCGTCATTGGCATTGAATACCGCCGACTCTAATAACCGCAACCGTTCCTCGGCTTGTTTGCGTTTGGTAATATCACGAACAAAACTCAGCGACACTAAGCGATCGCGATATTCAATCACCCGCGAACTAATTTCTACCTGCACCGGAGAACCATCTTTACGCCGCAGTGCATGTTCAAAAATAATACTCCCCGTTGCTTGCATCCGTTGACTGATGGTGCGTTGGCGATCCTCCCCAATCGGCACATCAATATCGCGAGTCTTCAAATTCAGCAGTTCTTTGCGGGTATATCCTAGTCGTCTTGAGGCATTCTGATTGGCATCTAAAATGCGACTGGTGGATAGGTCAATAATGAAGATGGAATCATTGGCGTATTCAAATAAGTGACGATAATTCGCTTCCGATTCCCGCAGCGATTCTTCAACTCGTTTGCGTTCGGTAATGTCTCTCGCCGTACATATCACCGCTTCCACACTATGGTGGTTACCCAGAATCGGACTTAGGATGTACTCGTAATGACGCACACCCCCAAGGGTGGGATAACTCATTTCATCGGTCAAAGGGCGTCGAGTGGCGAAGACAACTTCCCGTTGGTTATTAAATAGTTCGAGTCCCTCAGGCGGTAGGTTTAACTGCTGCACCGTTTTGCCCAAAATTTCCGCTTGGGATAAGCCAAACAGTTGTGCGATCGCCAGATTGACGTAGGTAAATCGTCCCATGCGATCCAAGACACAGATGGGATCAGGAGACGCCGAGAGAACTTGGTCAAAGATTCGCGCTTGCTGCTGAATCCGCGTCGTCAGTTCCCGCAGTTCTGACTCATCCTGTTCCTGGGTAATGATCGGATAATTCAGGTCGAGTTGGCTTACTTGGCTAGGAGTTTTCCAGGCTTGATCTGTATCCCCAATTTGATGATGATTAATCGTTCCGGTTACCAACGTGCCAGGGATGGCTTGCTGAACCGCTTGATAGGGTTGATTCGCTGTCTGAGTGTCTTGGCTGAGTTGATTAAGCTGTTCTTTTAACTGCTTGTATTTTTTGTCTAATGTAGTGAGTTGTTCCTGAAGTTCCTCAATCGTTGTTGAGTGCGATTCCTCAAGCGGGAAACCAAATGCCTGCTTGAGTGCCTCAATTACGACCGCCGTCCGATCGCGACCTGATGCCTCAGCCCGAGACCGAATTTCCTGACTTAGTTGTTCTGGAAGTCTAAATGTCGCTATTTTACTGACCATTTTTTAGTCGATTTAAATTATTGAGTTTACCGTTGTACAAGGGCGGGACGCTGGATCTCTGCTGTGAATTGAGAAATCTTCGCGTTAGCTGATTGTACAAATGTCGTGGGTTAAACTCCTTGAATTCCCAAAACCGCTTTTTATTTTGATTCGGAGTTATCGAGCTAACCAGGATTGCCCATTGCTTCCACTATAGCCGTTCTCGGCATCTGTGGTATTACAGTATTACACCATTACCAGAGTTGATCAATCTCCGAGTTGGCTAAGACAATACACCCTGAAAGGATTGGTAAGGATAGATGCTTTCCGTACTGTTCTAAAAAAACAGGACTTACGCTTTTGTGCTACCGATATCCTGTTTGGCTTGTATGCAGGATTCATCGTTAACCCTCTAAGCGAGGTTGTGCGTAAGTCCTGATAATGGGTTTCGGTGCTCTTGTTCAATTTTCTTTCCTCCGTCTATTAAGATGCCTCAGCAATATGTCTTAAATCTTTACGTTGATTAGCGTAATGATTCGTCACAATTTTTGGCTGAACTTCGCCAACCGACCATGAAAAACGCCCCCATTAGGCGCTTATCTAGGGTGCATTACTATATTGTAGTTTAGTCGATGAGGGGTATTACCCCCCACCCCCTTAGTAAAACAACACACAGTTATTAAGGTTGGGTGGGTCAAGGTGTAGGGGCGGGTTTCACTACTATCTCTTCGGTTGCACCCAGATACAACTAAACCCGCCCCGATACGCAGGTTTCGTGATTTCCCGTGAAAAGTTAGGTCAACACATCAAGATGGTGGCAATTCCAGTGCGATCGCGCCCAGTAGTCCTTTGCGAAAATCATTCAATAACTGTCGGGCAGCACGCTCTTGATCCCCTTGGTAGCGCGTCTCTGCCAAGGCTTGTAAGTAGGATTCACCCGTGATCCCCGTTGGGTCTACATCATAACGGTTGTGTAAGGAAGACGTGGATGTGCGATCGCCTGTAGCCAGATCCGGCAATCTTAGCAAATCTACAAACCCAGAAGCAACCCGCTGATTATCGTAAGACGCCTCACCAATGTCATCACAGATGGCTAATTTTAGAGCATCCTCTTGATTTTGTAGCTTGGCGGGAATAACACCGGGCGCATCCAACAGTTCAATCTGATCGCTAATCCGTACCCAACGCAGTTGACGAGTAACACCGGGACGACGAGCGCTGTCCACCACACGCCGCCCCAAAAGTCGATTAATCAGAGCTGATTTACCCACATTGGGAAAACCAATCACTACCGCACGAACCGGACGAGGCTGCATCCCGCGATTTTTACGCCGTTGATTCATCTGTACTCCGGTTTGCTGGGCGGCTTGGGCTACCTCTCGAATCCCTTTCCCCTGCTGGGCATTTGTCCAGTAAGGCGTTTCCCCTTGCTCTTGAAACCAGGATGTCCACAACTGCTGCACCTTGGGTGTAATCAGATCCATGCGGTTGATCACTAAGATTCGGCTTTTATTCCCCACCCACTCAGCGGTTTGCGGATGATGAGTGGTAAGAGGAATCCGCGCATCCCGGACTTCCAGCACCACATCCACTCGTTTAAGCTGTTCCTTGAGTTGCCGTTCGGCTTTAGCAATATGTCCGGGATACCATTGAATGGTCATGGGTTATTGGTCATTTGTCATTGGTCATTTGTCAGGGAATAGGCAATAGGCAATAGGCAATAGGGAACAAGTCATGTAGGGTGGGCAAGGGTGATCAATGTTGAAATGCTTATCCTATCATTCTGTGCTATTGCCCACCTCACGGTATCTTGAGGGTGATCAAGAGTGTTGGCTGATATCCGTTATACCTTTGTATTACGGCACAACTAGCACGGGACAGGGTGACAAATTAATCACCCGATTGGTGACGCTTTCGGAAGCGCCATCCTCAGTTAATCCCAATCCGCGACAGCCCATAATAATTAGATCGGCATTAATTTCGTCGGCGACATCACAGATCGTAAATGGGGGTGTGCCTTCCCGACTCAAGGTTTCTGGCTTAATGCCATACTGGTTAAACATGGCTTGAGCGCCTTTGAGTAGTTCAGCAACCATCTCCGGAGACATGATGTCTGGACTTGGCGATGGGTCATCGGGGTTGGGTTTTTCGACAACCGAGAGTAAGACTAAATGACTTTCATACTTTTGGACGATATTGGCGACAACTTCCGCCGCTTCACGGGCTTCTCGGCTTTGGTCAAGGGGAAATAAAACAGTCTTAAACATTGTAATCACCTTGAAGGACACGGACTCCGGTAAAATGTGGACGGGAAAAGAGAATACATACTCTTGATCCTAATGACTGAGTTGATTGCTCTATAGATGCAAGTCTGGGGGCAATCATTAAGCATACAACCACTGGCACGCGATCAGATCGCAAAGCATCAGATATAGGCAATTAGAGGAGAGTATTACTGTGTCCAAAAAAACTGTAGCAAATTTAAATGAGTCCGATTTAGCCGGAAAACGGGTATTGGTGCGAGCCGACCTGAATGTGCCACTAGATGAGAATGGTACGATTACCGATGATACCCGGATCCGGGCGGCTCTGCCGACGATCCAGGATTTAATCAAAAAGAATGCCAAGGTGGTTCTGTGTAGCCACTTAGGGCGTCCTAAGGGACAAGTGAAGGACAGCCTCCGCCTAACACCCGTAGCGAATCGTCTGTCTGAATTACTGGGTCAAACGGTGGTCAAGTGTGATGACTGTATTGGCGATGGGGTTAAGTCTCAGGTTAACAGCCTAGATAATGGTCAGGTGGCGTTACTGGAAAATCTCCGCTTCCACCCAGGGGAAGAAAAGAATGATCCGGAGTTTACCAAACAGTTAGCCGCCCTAGCTGATGTTTACGTCAATGATGCCTTTGGTACGGCACACCGCGCCCATGCTTCAACCGAAGGAGTCACTCATCACCTACAGCCCTCCGTGGCGGGGTATTTGATTGAGAAAGAACTCCAGTATCTGCAAAATGCGATTGAAAATCCCCAGAACCCCTTAGCCGCGATTATTGGTGGATCTAAGGTGTCGAGTAAGATTGGCGTGATTGAAACCTTACTGGATAAGGTGGATAAACTGCTGATTGGCGGTGGCATGATTTTCACCTTCTACAAAGCCCGTGGTTTGAGTGTCGGTAAGTCGCTGGTGGAAGAGGATAAGCTGGAGTTGGCAAAGTCCTTGGAAGCCAAGGCAAAGGAAAAAGGGGTTGACTTACTCTTACCCACAGATGTCGTGATTGCCGATAACTTTGCCGCTGACGCCAATTCTCAAACCGTAAGCATTGAATCGATTCCTGATGGATGGATGGGGCTAGATATTGGTCCTGATTCCGTGAAATTCTTCCAAGATGCATTAGGCGACTGTAAGTCGGTGATCTGGAATGGTCCAATGGGGGTATTCGAGTTTGACAAGTTTGCCGCTGGCACCGAAGCGATCGCGCGGACTCTAGCTGATCTGACGAAGAAAGGCACAACCACGATTATCGGCGGTGGTGACTCAGTTGCGGCTGTGGAAAAAGTTGGTGTGGCTGATCAAATGAGCCATATCTCCACAGGTGGTGGGGCGAGTCTGGAATTGCTGGAAGGTAAGGTACTTCCTGGTATTGCCGCATTAGATGACGCTTGATGGTAGCATTGAACGTCTCTACCTGATTTCGGGATAATGGCACTGAAATAAACATTAGAGAATCGCCGAAATCTTTGATAGACCGTAGTAGCTTGGCAAGCTTAAAACAGTGGTCAAGTGTTTTCTCAAACCCTTATGAGAGTAGCGATCCAGAAAAATTTTACCCACAACTTTAAGCTTGCCAGCCTAGTAGGGTGGGCATTGCCCACCAGCATACCAGTCAGTGGCATTCGATTTAGGCATAAGGGCGGGTTTTGTTATTCCGTTATTGGTGTTGGACTTTGGACAAAAAAACTACATTTGCGTAATAGTTACGCAAATGTAGTTTGAACTTAATTAAGAGGAATTAATTTGACTATGACCGAAAAGTTCTACTCGTCTTTAACTCCCTCTTTTTCCCCAGAGAGAGCCGGCTCAGTTTCTCCCCCAAAACAAACATCTAAATAACTTTCCTGGAGATAATTAATAACTCTTTCCAATTCGTCGATAAGTCCCCTTCTTGTTACTTTCTCCACAGCATCAATATGAGCCTCACTTCCAGCTTTTCCTAAATATAAGTATTTGCTTGTTTTGCTTTACTCTGTAACCCTCACTCCGTCGGTATTTCTGAGCTTTTCTTCGAGCTGAGATAGAGGAGCCATTGTTTCGTTTATTATTTGCGTAATATTTTCGCAAAATATATTGATTTTGTCCAAAGTCCAATAATTAGGATATCACCGATAACTACTCAACAAAACCTGCCCTTTCCCAAGACATCATCTCTCAACCTCAGTGGTATTAGTGGATGTCAAAGATAATTTAAGCGTAACCGAATCAGCATGTCATTCAACGCCTCTTTTGCCGATGGTGTGGCGGGTAGTTCACTCGACTGACTGGCTTGTTCTAATTCCTCATACAGCCGTTCGTATTCTCCCCGATAAAATCCTAAATCTCCCTCTTCTATCGGAGATTTTTCCGCACTGGTTAATTTCTGGGTAATTAAATCGGAAATATAGGATAATCCAAATTCTTCATTCAACTTGAGCAAATTGGCTTCCACTTCACCCGTTTTCATTAAATGAATACCCGTGAGTAAAACCCGATAGACATAAAGCAAAGGCTTAATTCGGCGCGGACATTCTTTGCCAAACAGTCGCCACTGAGTTCGGGCAAACCCCAAGTAGTGATGGCTGTGGTGGCGAGTAATGCACCCTTTCGCGATCGCTTTTAATTCTTGATGTTCTGGAGTGGTATGAACAATCAGCGGAGAGTACAATTGCTCTAAGACATATCCATTCTTTTTTAGAAGCAGAGAAAAGAACTTTTTGATGTCGTGAGTGACGAGATCCAGTTCTAATTTATCTCGAATTTCGGCAACTTCAATTGTCTCACGTCCAGTTTCTAGTCCAACGACGTCTTGTATTGGTAAAATGTGACTACCGCGCAAATCGTAATCTGAATCGGGTGAGGGAAAGCCGTATAAATGCGCCCCGCTAATGGTGACAAATAATAGCGGATACGGCTGTTTACCAACAGCGGGAAGTAAGCGATTTTGTATTTCAATCATGACTTGCCTTATTTTTGAAAAATATCTCTACCGATTGGGTTAAATCGGATTGATCGGAAACCTTATCTTAATGTACTGACACTGAATCGACTAAAAAACGCTTTTGTTGATAAGTTTGCTGACAGGGAAATGGCTGTTCAATAAACCAGTGTTTACAGCCATCTGGCGACAGAGACGAAACTTGACTTCCGGCACTTTCAAACGCACCGTGCATACAAATGTTTCCCTTATGTTCTCGTAAAATTGATTGCGCTGTCTGAATCGAAAATTTGCTTTCATTTAATCGACACAACTGTCTGACTCGCCCTTCTCTGGAATCAATGGATAGGGATTCTGAATATCCTCCTTCCGAAAAAATGCTGGCAAAATTAAAATCTTCCTCTCCCGCACACCATCCTCGATTCACCGCATCATTAATTATCTCTGGATGGCGCAAATTACCTGAATTCCGAATACTGAGATTATTAGAAATTGAGCGAGTTCCTTGTTGTACTCGTTCAGCTACCCAATACTCGCCAGCGGTTTCTAATACCCAGACTTCTTGGTAGTCTGCCAAAATAAATGAATTATGATAATTCATGGCAAAGTTTTCGGCACAATTCCCTCCTTGTCCATATTCTTTTAGCAGTGAGGTAATTACATAAAGCGCGTCTAACGCTGTTTTGCCGCGTTCTAAGCCTAAGCGGACTAAATCCATGCCCAGCAAACCTTGGGTTTTATAGGGTTCAACTGTCCAAACGGCTTCATTGCCAATTACAACGCCACATTCATTTGCTCCCATTTCTGCACCCCACATCCATCGGGGTTTGGAGAGGATTAAGGCTAGGGTTTTGTTGACTTGGGAAATTGAAATATAAGTGCATTCAACTGTCGTGTTTGAGTCGTAGTTTTTGGCGGCAATAACGACAACATCTTGAATTTCACCCTGGGGGCGATCGCTATTTTTGCCGAAAATGATATCGCCGTTGAGTGTTGAGTTGGGCAAGGCAACAAATGTATCACACATGAGGTTTATTTGCAATTTGTTTTTCTAAATAGGTTAGTGGTGTAGAGACGTAGCATGCTACGTCTCTACAAGCGCAACTACGAGCGACTTCGCCGTGCTTTTATTAAGAAGGTATTGGCTTTTTCATAATCCGGACGTTCGGGTAATGAGGTTTTTCTCAATGCTTGATCAAACTGATGATGCAACGCTAACCGCCAAGCGTTTACTTCCTCCCATGCCATGTCTCCCTGGCGAATCGCTAGCAATTGCTGTCGATAGTCCTCAACTTTAACCGGAACAAAGCCGTCTTTGAGGATGGTAATCCCTGATAATAACAACCGGATCAGATGCATGGCGTGTTTTAAGCGAATATGTCCTTTGGTGCGGAGATCTTGCTCCATTTTTTTGAATTGGGACATGACATAACCGTTATAGGTTTGATAGACTAATTTCGAGAGAAACATTTCTCGCTGCTCTAGCAGATCTTTGGCGATGGGGGTGGCTGTCTCGATTAAGGGTGTATACAAGCATTCTAAAACATTGGGATTGGCTTTTAGTGCTAAGATTAAAAACTTTTGGAGTTCCCAATAACATTCCTGGTTTTCCTGATTTTCTAATTGTTCGGGAATACCGTAAAGTGACCAGTGAATCTCAGCCGGGGGTAAGTAAATCCCGCGACGGTCAATATCTGAGGTTTCCTGATCTAAACCAAACGCCCTAGACCCGACAATACAACGATAGATGACATACTCATATAAATTGTAATCACTCAGGCTATCGGCGGCTTGCTGTAATCCTTCGCTTTGAAAATGTTTACGGATACTAAATTCCTGTCGATTTAGGGTGATTTCAACGTTGTTCGGTAAACGGATACGATACGCATGGGAATTATCAGTTGGCGATTTGACGATAACACCAACAGCACCGCTTACACATAAGGGTTCATTGGCAGAATTTTTTACCTCGACACGACTGACAATTTGTGTACCAACGGGCAGGATTAAGTTAGGATTCATGGATCACTCTATACGCTGTCATGCATTTAAATTGAGTATAGGTAGTGAGCAAGATGCTCACAGGACAAGGATTTTTCTGAGAACCGTCTGCGATCTGCCTTTGACACAGCGATCGCGGATTGTCCTAAACTGATACCAAACACCGATCACAAATCAGGGCATGGGGCAGAAACGGGCAATAGTATGCGGATATTATGGCAAAGGCAATGGGGGTGATGAGGCGTTACTGGCGTCGTTGCTACAAATGCTGCCTAAATCGATAACACCACTGGTGCTTTCAGGTAATCCTAACCAAACACGGAAACGCTATGGGGTAGAAACCTGCGATCGCACCTCGGCGTTCCGCGTCTTGCAAGCCTTTAACCAAGCCGATAGTTTTATCTGGGGGGGTGGCAGTTTAATCCAAGATGCCACCAGTGCCATGAGTCCAGTGTACTACAGTGGTTTAATGGGATTAGCTCAACAGCAGGGCTTAAAAACCATTGCCTGGGCGCAGGGAATTGGTCCCTTGCAGCGTCCTCTAACCCGCTGGATGGCGCGACAATGTTTTCAGGGGTGTACAGGCGTCAGTGTCCGCGATCGCACCTCAGCCGCTCTCCTAGCTGATTGGCAGGTTCCGTTTCAGGTTGCCCCTGATCCAGTTTGGGCATTAGACTCAACCCCAGTCCCCGGCTTATGGGATTTACCTGCACCGAGAGTCGCCGTCACTTTGCGATCGCACCCCCATCTTACCCAAGAGCGTCTCGCCAACCTTACCCAGGCTCTGATCGCCTTTCAAAGAGCCACCAAAACCTGTATACTACTTGTGCCATTTCAGGCATCTCAAGATCTGAGCATCGCCCAATCCATTGCCTCCCAGCTTCCGGATACCCATCAGATTTTTCAGCTCGATGAACCCCAACAATTAAAAGGATTGTTTCGGGGAGTAGAAATGGCAATTGGGATGCGCTACCACAGTCTGATTATGGCAGCAGCCCACGACTGTCGCTGTTTTGCCCTAAGCTATGATCCGAAGGTTGATTCCCTCATGGCAGAACTCGATTTGCCCGGATGGAGGTTAACCGATATACCCGATGACCCAAACGCGATCGCGCATACCTGGATCGATTACTATGCCAATGGTAATCCCAACAGCCGCGATCAAATCCAATCCTTAATGGATCGGGCGTTGATGCATCAAGATTTGTTGGTCGATATCCTCGTCAAGGAGTGATGAAGAAGGCAGAGAAGCGGAGGAGCAGAGGGAATTTATGCCGATGCTCTTATCACTCGTCTTCAGCGGTTCTTAAATTCTCCCAGCACAATTTGTAATCTGGCGAGTTTTATGCCTTACTTTGGAAAGGAGTCACAAACAAGGGAATATTAACTCACCCTGACTCCGATCTATACCTAGACTTAAAACACAAGATACTGGTTTATATCAATAACAACTTAAAATTTATAACCCCTAATTCATAATTAGGTTGATTTGTGACCCTCTGGATGAAGAGCTATGAGTGATTCTGACACCCCCAATAAAGAGCCTCTCCCGGAGTCCAGTGAATGGACAGATGAGAGTGCTGAACCCAACCCCGATGAGCAAGAGAATCCTGCATCTCAGACGCTGATCAACCTGTTTCAGATAGCTGACATGAATGAGGATGAACCCCAGCCGGATGTGGAAATCGACCAAACCGTCGAGTCAGACTCCACACTCAATGTTGAGGCAGAAACAAGTTATCCTGAATCACTCCCCACCCTGGCAGAATCTCGCAACAAAGACGCGGATTGGTTTGCCCTTGCCCAAAAAATGCGCCAGCGCAATCGCCGCTTGCTGGAACAAATTGCCCAACTGCAGAACGCCCTGAGTGAAAAACAGGATGCCTTAAACGCCGAGATGGTGCGATCGCAAGAGCAGGATAGTCTGATTGTCCGCCAAGGCGAGGAACTTAACACGCTGCAAGACCAATTAACTCGTCTGTTCCATACCCTAGAATCCTCCCATCAAGCTGCAACTCGTCAGCAAATTCTGATTGAAACCTTGTCCGAGCAACTACAAAGCTCTCAAGAACGAGTCGCCCAACTAGAACGGGAATGCGCCCTCACCCAGCAACGGAATAACGAACAATCCCATCAATTAGTGCAATCTGCCAATACCTGTCGAGAACTGAAAACCCGCTTACACCGACAACAACAGCAAACCTTACAATTCAAAGTCGCCCTGGAAAAATGCCTGGAAATGCCGAATCGTCAGATAAGCGAAGCCCAACCTAGCCGTCCAAAACGAGATGCAGGCGGTGTTATCCCCAAAGCCCAACCCATCCAACCGTGGTCCGCTCAACAGGATTTCCTCGCCGACGAATCCTCAACGGATACCGAACCTCTCTGGAATCGTCCCCTCCAGCTTGATTCATTATTGGCAACGTCTACTGATACCGAAGACGTTACTGAACCCCCAGAGTCTCAGTCATCGACAACGCCAATCGACTCAACCGTTACTCCGATTTCAGGCAGTACGGCGGCGGAGTTAGAAGCTGAGCGACAACTTCTGGCGGAAATGAACTCCCTGGCGCAAGCTTCAGGATTATCAGAAGTGGCATACGACTTAACTCAGGAGCCAAACCCGTGGATGCTCGAACCCGGAAGGGACGCCGAAACGGTTGATGAATCCGGATTCTCCTCAGCAGAGACATCAGAGACTGAACAATCGGAAGATGAATGGGATGAAGAGAATGAGGTGACTCTCCCCCAACCCAATTGGCCCTCACCTGTGGTTTATCCCCTACGACGCCCGAAAAAAATTAAGTCATTGTCATCAATTGAGTTACCGAGTTTTCCCCGGTATCGCCCGGTATAAATAAACACTATAAAACAAATGTCCCAATCCTTAAAGCCTCAAGAGCGATATAGCCTGGACATTAAATTACTGGTTCTGGATATTGATGGGACGATCGCGGGTGAATCCAACACGATTACAGAACCTGTAAAGCAAGCCATTTGTAGGGTACAAGCAAAGGGAATTCAAGTCGCGATCGCAACAGGGCGCATGTACTGTTCTGCTTTACGCTTCCATCGGGATATCGGTTCTACCCTACCGATTCTGGCGTATCAAGGCGCATGGATTCAAGATCCCGGCACAGAGACAATTCACCGCCATTTATCAGTCTCCCGTGCTAGAGCTGAACAATTATTGGATTATTTTGAGAGTGACATGCTGCGATCGCAGCTTTCGGTTCATTTCTATATCAATGATCAATTGTATGTCCGGGAAATGACCCCCGAAACCCAACGCTATGCTCAACGGGCGGATATTCAACCCCTATCAGTAGGTGACTTGCGTCAGGTACTCACCAACGAACCCACCAAGGTATTAGCCCTCTGTCAGGATACAACGGTTATCGACCAATTATTCAGCCGATTGCGCCAGAAGTACACCCCAGCTGAACTTTACCTGACTAAATCAGTCGCCACCTTCTTTGAAGCAACCAATCCCCTCGTCAACAAAGGAGAAGCCGTGCGCTACCTAGCCGAAGACGTGCTGGGACTATCTGCCAAAAATATTATGGCAATTGGCGATAACTTTAACGATATCGAAATGCTAGACTATGCCGGGTTTGGCGTTGCGATGGGGAATGCGCCTCTAGAAGTTCAAGCGATCGCGCAATGGGTAGCGCCCTCTGTTGAACAAGATGGCGTAGCTACAGCTATTGAAGCGTTAATTTTATAAAATTTAGCTCGATCAGAAAGGGAACCGACGACTGTCCGTGTTTCGTCTCGGTTCCCTCGCTGGTTCGCTCCTCACACATTCAGAATCATACCGGAATAAGTGGAAAATGTCACGCCTCGTAAGAAAAGTTGTTTTTCTATGCTCCTAGAATAAAAAAACCTTTCCTTTCACCTATACCCAATTCTTCATCTCCCCCAGCTCCCCCAGCACCTACAACGCTCTAGGAGCAGATACACCCAATTTTTCCAGGAGCGATCGCAACACCACCTGCGTAACCCCGATTAACCCCAATCTCGCCTGAGCTAGGGGCAAATCATGAATCTTCACCTCTCCCCAAATTCGGCAGGATTTGTAAAATTGCTCATAAGCCTCACTGACAGCCAATCCTTGTTTAACCCAACGCTGACAATCGGAAGCACTCATCACGTCTAACAGATCGAAAAGCTGGACAATCAAATCCCATTCAGCAGGATGGGTTAAGCGTAGGCGTACCAACTCACTATCCGACTCTCCTGCAACTTCAACCCAAGGAATTGGATTTGGGGACATGATCGTAATTGGGGATTGGTGAGTGGTGACTGAAAACAATTCCTCCTTATCTTCCCCAGCTCCCCCATCTTCCCCATCTTCCCCATCTCCCCCAGCTTCCCCATCTTCCCCATCTCCCCCCGCTTCCCCATCTCCCCCATCTCCCCCATCTCCCCTATCTTCCCCATCTCCCACATCTTCCCCCCCTCCTGTATCGGTGATCTCAATCAATCCCTGTTCGTCAGCCAAGTGTAAAAGCGAACAGCAACGAGCATGAACATATTGAATGGGAAAAAGCTGATCAGAATCCGGCTGATTGTGTTGAGAGTTTTCTCGGTTTCCTCTTCCTTCTTTTGGGTGAAATTTCTCGTTTAAGTCATTTTGGGACACTGATGGAAAATAGGGTATTTTAAAGCATTCTTGTAAGTAAGTAGCCAAAGCGCGATCGCCAAGTCCCAAAAGAATCCAGCCCGGAGGCAATACTTCAACGGTAAAATTGATACCAATCGCGTCAGCAGACTCTTGAGAAAGCGTTAGCAAAGCTTCGGTAAGCTGATGAGCGATGTCTAAGGGAGTCTGTTGGCAAGCCGAAGATAACTGAAGTGCGATCGCTGACCGATAGCATACATAATTAGAATTAGAATTAGAATTAGAATTAGAAATAGAGATACGGTGTAAAGGTACAGTATTCGGTGTAAACTGAGCCGCTATGGGTAAGGTATTGATTCTGTCAATTGCCTGCCAAAGCTGTCGTTGAAACTGAGATTTGATACTCACCTCTTTACTAAACGACTTTACCGTAAAAACTCGGTAGTTAGATGTATTTTTAGCTACTTTAAACTCCATGTACACTGAGAGACAAAGGGGATCTCCATCCTAATCGATCTATGAATTTCCAACCCTCAACCTCAGACCCATCCAGACCATTCTTAACCTGGCAACGGATTCTGGATTGGGCGCAGGAACACTACCGCGATCGAACGTTTAGCAAAGATGAGCGAATTCCTACTCGTTCAGGGTTGCTGTATCTCGTGCAGCGAGGCACAGTACGCCTAATGGGTACCACTCAACTGAGTTCCCATGACTCAACAGACGGATCATTACCCCCAATTTTAGAAGAAGCCTTTTTAGGATTTGTCAGTGCAGGTCAACCGTTTGAAATTGTCGTCCAATCGCCCTTTACTCTGTCCGCCTACTCTCATATTGACCAAACATCAGTTCTCTGGATGTATTGGCATGAGCTAGACAATTGGCCCCACTTCCGGCGTGAGGTTTTTAATGCGTTCCACTATCAACATCAACGTAAACTCCTATGGTTAAGCACATTAGGACAACGCAAAACTATTGATCGCCTTTTCGGATTACTCACTCTAATCATTGAAGAATTTGGCGAACCGACACCCGATGGCTACTGTTTGCCATTTCCTTTAACTCACGGGCAAATTGGTAGTGCGATTGGTGCAACTCGTGTCACCGTGACTCGCTTAATGGGAAAGTTACGCAAGAAGGGATTGATTAGCACCTACGGAGATAATTTAATTTGCTTACCCATGCAATCTTATGATTTTGATTCCGATGGTTCAAAATCCAGCTAATCGATGCTTTGTTATCGTATCAAAACTAAAGAGTAGAAGATATAACTATGGTCATAGCCACGAATGTAATTGATAATTTTTCTCTAGACGACTTTATGGCTAATCCTCTCGATCATACAGAGTGGGTAAATGGGCAATTAATTGAAAAAACGGGAATAACAATAAAACATAGTCGAATTCAATCGAGATTAGATCGTTACTGGGGAAATTACATCAGCGAGTCGGGATAAGGCGGTGAACCCCTCGTAGAACTTCCTTGTCGAGAGCTTCTTGAAACTGAAGTGTTCCAGCTTCTGTTCCTTTTTGCTCCGGTAAAACCCTTTGCGCTGATAGAGGAAGAGCGATTGCCAGGGCTACTTATGTACGATTTTTGAGGGGGTGAGCGCTCAAACCACTACGGAATAAGGCTTGACGCTGGGGTATAAGGGCTTGCGGCTTTTACGTCTTTGTTTGTCCAAAGTCCAGACTATTACTTATTTTAGGAAAAGCAGGTTTGATTGAGCAGTTATTGGTGATACTCTAATTGAATGATTAATATAACTTCTTTATAAGATAGGAAATGAACGGTGTTCAAGGAAAAATTAAGCCAAATCATTGCATCTATCATCCAGATTTGGCGATCGCAAGCGAATAAGCCTCTATTCTGGAAGCTTGCTATTATCCCGATTTTAGGAGTAATCCTCACAGTTGCGGGGCTTTGGGTGTTTCTAGAAATTGCAGATGAGGTATTAGAAGATCAAACCCAGGCAATTGACAAAACGCTCATGTTGCTGGTAGAACGACTCCATTCGCCGCTGCTAGATTGGGTGATGCGGGGTGCTTCGATTATTGGCGGAACCGTGGTTGTTACTCTAATTTGTCTAATTTTAGGGGCAATATTTTGGGCGCGACAACAGCGCGTTTATTTTACCGCTTTAGCGATTACTGCTATTGGCGGAACCGGATTAAACCTGTTAATTAAACAGTTATTTGACCGTCAACGCCCTCAACTCTGGGAAATGACTAGGAGTGAACCCAATACCTCCAGTTTCCCTAGTGGTCATGCCATGTTATCACTGGTTATCTACGGTTTTATTGCCTATTTGCTAGCCCGCCACTTTCGCCGTTGGCGGTGGTGGATTGTTAGCCTACTTATTGCCTTGATTGCTTTAATTGGCTTCAGTCGGCTTTATCTGGGTATTCATTGGCCCACAGATATTGTCGCTGGACAAGCGGCAGGATTAACCTGGCTGATGGCTTGTTTGTTAAACCTTGAGGTTTACCGATACTATCACCAACACCGTAAAAAATCACCGCCGTCACTCTCATCCTAATTTAAAGACAATGGTACGCTCAATAATTTTATATCACCGAAATCCTTGATATACCGTAGTCAGTAGTAGGCTGGCAAGCTTAAAGTTGTGGGTAAGATTTTTCTGGATCGCTACTCTCATAAGGGTTCCTTGAAAATACTTGACCACTGTTTTAACCTTGCCAAGCCAGTAGAGTGGGCATTGCCCACCAGCCAAAATTTCAGTACCCTTCAATTTAAGGGTTATGGAGTTGTCGCCGCAATAAAGCAAAACCACTATGGAAGCGGTTATCTTAATCGGAATTCAGGCGTCAGGGAAATCATCATTTTGCCGCGATCGCTTTTATAATACTCATATCCGGATTAACTTGGATATGCTCAAAACTCGGCATCGGGAAGCGATTCTGGTTCAAGCTTGTCTCGATGCTCAACAGCGGTTTGTTGTGGATAACACGAATCCAACTCCAGAAGATAGGGCGCGTTATATTCTACCTGCGAAGGACAAGAGATTTCGGGTGGTGGGGTATTATTTTCAATCGGTTGTAGAGGATTGTAAGCGACGGAATGCTCAACGCCAAGGCAAACAGGTGATTCCTGTACTAGGAATTTTAGCAACGCATAAAAAGCTGATTTTACCGCGCTGGGATGAAGGGTTTGATGCGCTTTATTATGTGAAAATGGGGGCAAATTATTCGTTTATCGTCAAAGAGTGGAATCAATACAGCAAGGGATAGCAATAGTCAACTTGTGTTACAGCAGATTTGGACGTTCGGTCAAAATTATTATATGCCGTGAAAAGTCAGATATATTAACCCAACTTAACCATACTACTAAATTACAGTTCCTCGCTTGGTGGGCAAGAGCAACGAACTATAACATCAGCATTTCAATGTTTATAGTCTTGCCCACCCTACAATCAAACTAGATGGATAACCGATTACATCTCGCGTACTAGCGGTTTACCATCTTTCACTTCACCGACTAGCACCACATTAGCCACACCGACAAATAAACCATTCTCTAAAACACCAGGAATATTATTAATCGTCTTTTCTAATTCACCTGGGTTATCCATAGAATCAAAGGTAACATCAATCACCATATTGCCCTGATCGGTTACCACGGGTCCCGCTTTTTTGACCCCCATCCGTAATTCGGGTTTGCCCCCCAATTTCTCGATCGCCCGCATCACTGGGGCATACGCCATAGGAATCACTTCTACTGGCAGTTTAAACGTGGAACCCAGCCGCTCAACCAGCTTACCACTATCAACCACCACAATAAATTGATCGGCGAGAGAATCCACCACTTTCTCACGAGTATGGGCGGCACCACCACCTTTAATCAAATTCTTTTGCGGATCAACTTCATCTGCACCATCAATGGCAACATCAATATGATCCACCGCATCTAAGCTGGTTAAGGGAATACCATGCTCTTTAGCTAACACTTCTGCCTGAAATGAGGTGGGAATTCCCTTGATATCTTTCAGATCACCTTTTTTGATGCGATCGCCGATATACTGAATCGCATACGCCGTGGTTGAGCCTGTACCTAAGCCAACAATTGTCCCGGATTGCACCCGTTCAGCCGCTGCTTTACCGACTTCTTGCTTCATCACCTTAACGGGGTCAGTTTCTGCACTCATACTAAAATGTCCTTCTTGGTTATGAATTACTGGGGATGGGGCTTATGTCATCGTTGGGTTAACGATGCCCAGATTTCAGAATGTCACCCCAGAAGTAAGGGTATCATTGTCGGTCGGTCTTTAGCGATCATCATTGCCTGAAAGTTGGCAACAAAGACGGACACGGCAAATTGGCAGCAGAAAACACTGCGTTTACCGTGTCCTACGGTTAGCGCGGGTTGTCTAACGCCGCTTTTGTCGCTAGACGAGTTCAGTGGGTTTGGCTTTTGATTTAGAGCAACTCTAGGAATTATTCGGTTGCGCCGATAAAAGTTCCTTGAGTTTTGCCAAATCATCCGCCCACCGGGGGTCAGGTTGAACTGAACCCGAATCGGGTGTTGGAGTATTCCGTTTGGATTTTTTACCCCCTCCCCGACGTCCAGGCGCACCGCCACCACCTCCAGATGGGCGAGATTCCTCCTCATTGGAACTTTTTGACTTGGGCTGGGCTTTTTCGATTTTCAAGGCGCTGTCTTTAAAGACGTGACCGTTGAATTTCTCAATAATTTGCTCAGCCAACTCATCATTGGGAACGGTGACAAAACCAAATCCGCGACATTTGCCCGTTTTGCGATCTTTAATCACTTTGGTGGAAACCGATGGACTGGCTTCGGCAAAAATGGCTTGCAGTTCATCGCGATCAACGGGTTCTTTTGGCAGGTTGCCAACGTAAAGACGAACGGACATGAAGGATACCTCCAGATGTGATTGAAATTTAAATCCATGAGCATACACCAGCAATTGGATTGAAACAGGATAGAGAAAAGGAATGAACGATTTCTACGTCCAGATAATTTTCCACTGATCCTGACCAACCTCAACAGCACAGACTGATGTAGTAAAATCAAACTCTTTTGACCATTTACACGGTTTAGCTACGACCCCTTTGTGAACTCCGGGTCGTCATATCAGGTTTGAAGCTAATGCTTTGGCTCGTAACTCTAATTATTACAGAATATTTACACTATTGTTAACCTAACATGAGTTGCCGCAGGCAAGCTAGTATATCAGAAAGATTGGGGTCTTTTACCAGATGTGAGTGATTTAGCCGCTTGTCAATGCGGTGAAGCTGGGAAAGCTGGGAAAGCTGGGAAAGCTGGGGAAGCTGGGGAAGCTGGGGAAGCTGGGGAAGCTGGGGGAGCTGGGAGAGAAGAAATTACAGCACTTTTCAGGTTTATGGAATACAAAATTATAGCTACTTGCCTCTCTGCTCAATTAGGGTCTGTAGTATACTAATTTGAAAACCGCTGTAAATTAGGACTTGAGGATTTATCCGAGCAGTATGGGGACTCGTAAGTACAAACAGTGGCGGATGCTATGGGATAGGGGTGTGGTAAAGGATTCAACCGATGCGATCGCGCCGCCTAATGATTCAACCTTCCCCTTCAACTCATCGGTTTGATCGTCACTCCAATGTCCTCGATACAAAATCCCTAACCCTCCCGGCTTCAGGAAGGGGAGAGCATAGTCCGCACAAGCGGATGCCGAACCCACAGCCCGAACCAGGGCGATGTCATAGTGTTGGTGATGCTGACGGTGTTGTCCAACTTTTTCCGCCCGACCCAGTACAGTTGTAGCATTAGGGATGGCTAACTGGGGAATCAGGGAATCGAGAAAGGTAATTTTCTTGCGCGTCGAATCGAGTAACGTCACCGAACTTGAAGGAAGTGCGATCGCGACAGGCAATCCCGGAAATCCTGCACCCGTACCAATATCAATAATATTGAGCGGTTTCTCATCCTCTGACAACAACGAAGCCACACCTCGCAGTGAATCCCATAAATGCTTCTCCCAAAAATCATCCGGTTGGGTGATGCGGGTTAAATTCAACTGGCGATTCCCTGCCAAAATTTCAGCATACAGGCGCTGAAACTGCTGGTGTTGACTCTGATTCGGTTGCCAATTTAAGGTTTCTTGCCAAACCTCAACCATTTTCGGGAGCAATTGTTGATCGTTCATTAGTATCATGTCCACGAAGGACGAATGACAAAGGACGAATGACTAATGACTAATGACTAATGACTCGTAACAGCCGCCTTTTGTCCCAGACTCGTCGGGTCAACCGAGTTCAGTTCACCCTGTTGGATTGTCCAACAGGAGTCAGCAATTTGCAACAACTCCCCTGCATCATGAGTCACCACCAGTAATGTCCAATGGGACTTAAGCTTTAGGAGCAAACTGGCTAACTGGCGGCGCATTGACCAATCCAGTCCCGCCGTTGGTTCGTCTAACATCAATACTGTCGGTTGGCGAATTAACTGAACCGCTAAGGCTAAACGGCGTTGTTGACCACCACTGAGCGCATGAGGAGACGTATACAGAGAAATATCACCCAGTCCAACTTCACTTAACGCTTCCTGAACCCGTTCTGAACCTAATTCTGGGTGTCCCATTCGCAATTCCTCCAGCACCGTACTCCCACAAAAATGGCGTTCGGGAAACTGAAACACCAATCCGGCGAGTTGTTGCAAGTGATCAGGAGTTAATCCTTGTTCACCCCAGAATATATCCCCCGATGTGGCTTGAGCTAAACCTGCCAAAATTTCCAATAAGGTAGTTTTACCCGACCCACTCCGACCGATAATCAGTCCGAGTTGTTGCGGTGCCAGGGTTAGAGTCAGACCTTTTAAGATAGCGGTGGGAGTAGCGGGCGGGTGATAGGTGATATTTTTGAGATAAAGCATCCAAATCCGTTGAGCAAAAAGATGGTCGGATCTTCTTCATTGTGGCATCGATTGTCTGAGGATTGCGGACGGAACCTCCAATTCCCGCCAACGTCGAACGTTAACAGACATTAGTGGTAGTGAAGACGATGAATTATTGGTTGCCAACCCCGCGACGAACTGTAAACGCCTTAGCTGGTGCAGCGATTATGGTTGTCAGTTGCTGGGTGACTCCGAGTTTAGCAGGTGATCCCTTTCGTCCCAGTAATCCCCGCAATATTGGCGATAATACGGAAGCGGCATTTGAATCGATTTTTAAACAGGGTGATTATCAAGCCGCCAAAGGCTTCCTCCAGCAAGCTGAAGCCAGTGAAGGAACTGATCCGCTAATCTATGCCATGCTAGCCGCGATCGCTTACACTGAGCGAGAGTTAGAAGCCCTGAATAATTACGCCACAAAAACCCGAACCACGGCTGAACAATTGATCACATCTGATCCACTACGCGGTAATCTTTACACTGCCGTCGGTCACTTTTTAGAAGGAACCTATAACTTTGAGAAAGAAGGTCCGGTTAGAGCGCTGAGTAAACTCCAGAAAGTCTTTCAATATTTAGACGCCGCCAAAGATATTGATAGCACTGATCCAGAGTTAAACTTACTCACGGGTCACATGGATTTGATGTTAGCCGTTAATGTTCCCTTTGCTGACCCGGCTGATGCGATTGAAAAGTTAGAAACTCATGGTTATCCCAAGTATCTGGCTTATCGGGGAATAGCTGTAGCTTACCGAGATTTGAAAAAATATAATCAGGCAATGGATTATGTCGAACGCGCCTTGGCAATGACGCCAGATAATCCAGAAGTCTTATACCTGAAAGCCCAAATTTTAGTGAATCAAGATCAACCGGAAGCAGCGCTAGATTACTTTAAAAAAGCGTTAGAAAAACGGAAACAACTTCCCAATTATTCGACGGGTCAAATTGTCTACGAACAGTGTAAAGCGCAAGAAGAGGTTGATAATATCGATCGGGATTGTCGAGCGGAACGAAATCGCGCCAGAGTTGGTAATTACTGAGGAGAAGCTGGGGGAGCTGGCTTGTAGTAAGCACTTTAGTGCTATAACGCCTAGCTGGAGTTGGCTCAGGTTCCCTCACTACAAAACAAATCTATTCCACAATTTTAGCTGTGTCAGTCCACTACTTAGTCGCCTGACGCTGTGATTTGATGGCTCTAGCTGTCATCCAATCCACCCATGCTGGTGCAATTAATTTTAACCATAATCCTAAACGCCCTTTGGGAGTCATAACTAATTCTCGCCGACGCTGTACCATCGCCTGAAGAATCTGATCCACGCAGTCTTCTACAGACATGGCTTGATGCGATTCATCCTGCAAACTGGCTTGTATTGGTGTACCGTCTCCACCTAAGACGCGATCGCGAATTGTTGTCGCCACAAATCCCGGTGAAACCACCAACACATCTACCCCCGTCTCCTGTAATTCAATCCGTAGGGTATCAAAAAAGCCTTGGATGGCGTGTTTACTGGCGACATAACCACTACGAGTGGGAACCCCATGTTTACCACAGAGGGAGGAAATGGCGACTAATAACCCTTTAGAAGCTTTCAAATAGGGTAAGGCATAGTGAGTACAATACACTGCACCCAAATAGTTCACCCGCATAATCTGCTCAAATAATGACAAATCCGTTACTGTGTCAAAGGTTGCATACATAGAGATTCCGGCATTATTCACCAATCCGGCGATCGCACCAAATCGACTCACTCCCTGTTCAATCAACTGTTGACAGGCTTCTGGGTTGGTGACATCTGTTGGAACCGCGATCGCTTGACCCCCGGCTTTTAAGCTGA
>NZ_JAVKEA010000049.1:0-3945 GCF_040221695.1 Coleofasciculus sp. E2-BRE-01
CAGAATTCGGTTCGGTCAAACTAACTTCTAAAAGCCGAAACGCCCTATTTTTCGTTCTCACTCTTCCTTGTCTACTGGTCTACCTGTCTTCCTTGTCTTGCCTAAACCCCCATCTTAAAAAACCTACCCTTGTGAGCCCCCGGAACCCCACCGCGAGTCTTATCCTCTGATCCTATGTTTGACCGACTCGCTACCCTAGTTATCGAACTCAAAGAACGAATTCAAGACTTAGAAGCCCAAGTCGCTGAACTCCAGGAACAGATATAATCGGTCGGGGCAGGTTTAGTTATATTGGGGTCAGGTCAGGGCGGGTTTTGCACAAACGTTATTATCCATAGCCAAACGAAAGTCCCTAAACCCGCCCCTACAAACCCTGCTTTTCCTACTCACTTTTTTGCCTGAATCACCTGTAAACTCCCCCCCGCCTGGAGACGCTGTTCACAGGATGAAAATCCCGTCTGCTTAAGCAATCTCACCAAATCTGTCTCCAATAACTGCCACGCCGTTTCCGTTTCAAATAACCAGAGAAACAGAGCGACTCCCGGCATAAATAAAACATTCGTCGGTTTGTGGAAATCCACCAGCGCGAACACACCACCCGGTTTCAGCACCCGATACACTTCCCTAAGAATTTGCTGCAACACTGACGGCGGCATCTCATGGAGTGCTACACTGGTATGCACCAGGTCAAACTGATTCTCCGAAAACGGCATATCCTCGGCAAAACCTTCTACATACTTCGCTTGAGGCACATTCTTTTCGGCGCGTTGCAGCGATAAGGGTGAAACATCCAGTCCTGTGACATTCTGGGAATACTCCACCAGAAAGCGGGTAGCCTGACCCCCGCCACAGCAAAGGTCTAACACCTGCGTTTCTGAGTCAATTGTTAAACCCTGCAAAGGCAGATGGTGGAATTGCCGTTCTCCACCCACACTCGTGGCAGCTAATCGAGAAATCGTGTCATATAGCCACTGATACTTATAACTCAACGGTCTTAATACGGTTGCCATAGTTCTGCTAGGATCAAGAATCTAGATTTTTTCCGGAAAACTCAAACCATTACCAGCATATATTGTTAAAATCAGTAACAAATATGAAATATTTGGAATGCCGTGGTTGCTATGGGTCGTGTTGGGGTATTATTACTTAATTTAGGTGGACCGGATAATTTAGAAGATGTCCGCCCCTTTCTTTTTAATCTATTTGCCGATCCCGAAATTATTCGCCTGCCATTTTCGTGGATGCAAAAGCCCCTGGCTTGGTTAATCTCGACAATGCGGGCAAAGAAGTCGCAAGAGAATTACCGCCAAATTGGTGGAGGTTCACCGCTGCGGCACATTACTGAAGCCCAAGCCCAAGCTTTACAGGAGACGTTAAAGCAGCAGGGGCAAGAGGCGAATATCTATGTGGGTATGCGTTACTGGCATCCCTTCACCGAGGAAGCGATCGCCCATGTTAAACGCGATCGCATTGAACACCTGGTTATTTTACCCCTATACCCGCAATTTTCCATCAGTACCAGTGGTTCCAGTTTCCGGCTTCTGGAACAACTTTGGCAGGAGGATGCTAAACTCAACCAACTGGAATACACGGTCATTCCCTCTTGGTATCAAGCACCGGGTTACCTGCAAGCCATGGCGGACTTGATTGATCAGGAACTGCAACGGTTTGATGATCCTGACGCTGTTCATATTTTCTTCAGCGCTCATGGTGTTCCCAGCAGCTATGTCACAGAAGCTGGAGATCCCTACCAACAAGAGATTGAACATTGCACAGATCTAATTATGCAGACGCTCAATCGCCCCAACCCTCATACCCTGGCGTATCAAAGTCGGGTGGGTCCTGTGGAGTGGCTGCAACCCTACACTGAAGATGCACTGAAAGAATTAGGGAATCAAGGAGTCAAAGACTTGCTGGTTGTCCCGATTAGCTTTGTATCTGAACATATTGAAACGTTACAAGAAGTTGATATTGAATATCGGGAAATCGCAGAAGAAGCTGGAATTCACAACTTCCAGCGAGTTCCAGCACTCAATACCCATCCCGTTTTTATTGAATCCCTCGCCACCTTAGTCGTAGATGCCTTAAACACGCCGCCACGAACATTTGCCGAAGTTGTGCGTCCCAGCAAAAAAGTTAAGATGTATCCCCAAGAACGTTGGGAATGGGGTATGACAACGGCAGCTGAAGTCTGGAATGGTCGTTTGGCGATGATTGGCTTTCTAGCTTTAGTTTTGGAGTTAATTAGTGGTCAAGGACCACTTCATTTTGTGGGATTGTTATAAAACAGAGGCAAACCTTTTTACCTTCTAAGCAAGATCCCCGACTTCTTCAAGAAGTCGGGGATCTGTCTGTGTACCTCACTTACTTGAAAAGCGCTGTAAGTTTTGGTGGAAAAAAGGTATTGAGAAATTGCTTAGCGGACTCGCCGCTTACGTCGTCTAGCTACTGCTTTGCGCTTTTTCTTTTCAATCGGCGTCTCAAAGTGACGCAAGCGCTTCATATCTGCAAAAATTCCTGCTTTGGACACTTGCCGCTTAAATCGGCGCAGCGCTGACTCAATTCCTTCATTTTCGCCTACAACCACTTGGGTCATACTATATCCTCCTTCTAGCGTACAACAAGTTACAACAAGTAATGGATGATAATAGTCATCCAACTCGATCTCTAACAAAATTAGCGTATTTAGACCAGCAGCGATACTGATCAATCGTGACTGCGTTTAGACTACACTCCCTGGATCAAACCGTAATTTACAAGTAACTGAGACGGCTTCACTCATGAAAGTAGAGCAAACACCTAAACCGTTTTGACCATTACTAGCGTTGATTGAGTGACGCTCTAACGCTTCTCGCTTCGGGTAAGCCTAAGCGTCTGAATCCCTTAATTAAATGGGCGATCAGAGATGCTTTGAAGGTACTCGTAGTCTTTCCCTTTACGGCTTTTATAGTGAGGTTTGCGCTCACTCTTCCCCACTTGTACGGGAAACAGCTAGTGTGGCTTAACCGCTTCTAAAAACCTAGACAAACCTACCCACAAGTAATTCTGTCTTGGTATAAGTCCACGGTGTAACTTTTGGTCGATAACCGTTAACGCTGACGCTTGGCTGATACCCGGCATTGTTGCTCGATATCAGCCTTAACCAACGGTTCCCAGTTAAAGACACTATAGTAATCGTGTCTACGATTGACTACAGAGCATCGACCAATAAAATTATTAAATTGATATAGAGCGCTCCATACGTGCTTTCTCGGATTCACTCCGAGATAGGCGGACACAGAGCGCGGCAATCTCTCACTCTTATTCATGCCTCTTCTGGCAATTGCCAGGGCAGCTGCCACATCAGATGATAGTCCATACATTCGACTATATTTAACCAATCCAATCAAACTCGTGTAAGCTGGATTGACAAACTGATGAGTTATTCCTCGGTTAGATAAAATCGATGACAAAATTTGATAAAAACGACTGTATGCCCAGGCAGAAAGCATTCGAGCATATTTTTTTGTTCGCTCTCGCAATTGAGCTTTCTTGGTCGAAAAATCTAAGCTTTCGCACAGAATAGGACACTGAAAAATTCTGGCTAAAGCTGCCAATTTCAAACAAACATCTACAATTTGAGCATCTTGTTTGCCTGTGGGTAAACCCGTCTGAAAAGGAAGAGTTCCCTGAGCTTTTAAATTTCCTTGACCATCAACATAAGCCCAACCGATAGAACTAGGATTTAGATCGATGCCCAGGGCACCATACTGAATTTCTCTACTCACCTTCTCCACCGCTTCGGGTGTGAATTGAACAGCAACAACCCAGCGATTATCCTTTCTATAGAAGTGCCATGTTTTCGCACCGCTATTGGGTAATCTATTAATCTTTCTGGAGAAGCTGCCAATTTTTGATGTGACATATTTCCCAAATTTGGCTTCTAGACAATCCGGGACCCTCAAC
>NZ_JAVKEA010000050.1:0-27425 GCF_040221695.1 Coleofasciculus sp. E2-BRE-01
CAGATTTTTCCCCAAGAGTATTAAGAAAATCTTAAATATACATGGGTACGAATTGAGAAGGATAATTGGCTCAAACGCTTACATAGTCACGGTTTAGGCTTCTATCCTCAATCGGGATGGGGGGAACTTCAGTTTAAAGAATACTACCCGATTTCATTGAATCAAACCCTCTGTCAATAAAGCTCAAAGTATTGATGGGCTTTGCGGTTTTGGCTTTATGCAGCAAGCCCTAAATTAAGAGACGTCCCTTAATATTAAGAAACGTCTCCACTGGTGAGGCAACCATTTTTAATTTTCTAAGACATGTATCTTAGTGAGAAAATGTAAGTGCGAGTAAGAACTATCACGAAATTTTTGAAAGTTCATTGACGACCTGCATACGTCCACGACAGATTGCATGGAGTAACCTATCGATGGAATTTTTTTCTTCTTCGGTAAGACTATCCTCCAATAAAGCAGCCATGAGTCCATATCGGTCTGCCAGAGTAATTTTCCCACACATACTAACTTGGGCAAATAAATCGGCGATCGCGCCGGGTAAAAGTCTAACGGGGACTTGCATAGGACAAGTCAGAACTCGACATTAACTAGTATAAATAGTCTGGTCAAAGACTACCGTGATGATAGACTGAAACGTCTGTGATATCGTTCAACTTGAAATGTGATTCAAGTCTTCCGCAAAAGTGATGCAGGTCAGCGTGTTAGAAGGAGATGATCATTAGAGTATTCTAACAATTATAAGATTTTCTAAATCAATTTTGTAGAGAATTTTAGATTTTTCAGCCAGTCCCGACATCCGCCCGGAGTTCAAACTCCGGGCTAATAGCTTAAGTCCATTAAAATGGACTAAAACGCTTATCTAGTCATAGTGAGAATAAACTGAACGATATTACGTTAGGTAAATTTAGCCTCTTACAAATGACATAAGACATAAGACATAAGACATAAGACATCAGCTCAAAACGTGCCAAACCTTGATCGTTTTATCAGAACTGCAACTGGCGATTGTTTTACCATCTCGGCTCAACGCCACGGAAATAACCGAGCTAGAATGACCCCTTAAAGTGTGGATTTCTTCGCCTGTTTTCAGATGCCAAACCTTAACGGTATTATCAGAACTGCCACTAACTAACATTTGTCCCGCTGGACTGACGGCAACCGATAAGACGGAATCTTCATGACCTGTAATTGTGTGGATTTCTTCTCCGGTCTTCAGATTCCACACTCTAATCGTATCGTCATATCCCCCACTCACGACTGTTTGTCCATCGGGATTAATTGCCACCGACAAAACTGAACTTCTATGCCCAGTTAAGGTGCGGATTTCTTTCCCCGTTTTCAGATTCCAAACTTTAATCGTATCATCAGAACTGCCACTGACTAAATTCTGTCCATCAGGGCTAATCGCCACTGACAATACGGCGTCTGTATGACCAAATAAGGTGCGGATCTCATAGCCTGTGATCAAATCCCACAGCTTAATGGTACCGTCAGAACTGGCACTGGCTACGGTTTTACGATTTGGGCTAATCGCTACCGATAACACTGAGTCCAAATGTTCATCAGCCGTCATTATTTCTGTGCCAGTGTTTAAGTTCCACATTTTCAGAGTATTATCAGCACTGCCACTGACTAAAGTTTTACCATCAGGACTAATGGCAACAGAAACAACGGAGTCGGTATGTCCGGCAAGTGTGTGAATGATCTCCCTAGTTTGGAGATTCCACACTTTAATCATATTGTCATAACCGCCGCTAACTAAGGTTTCGCCGTCTGGACTAATGGCAACCGATAATACTGAGTCAGAAAAATCATTGAGCGTGAATTGATGTTCAATTAATTCATAATTTAAAACGGCGACCTCTAGGGGAGGTAATGGTGTTGACTCTTGATGACTTTCGGTGTTTAGTGTGGGTAAGGGCTGATCCAGTTGCGGCAGCAGTTGTTGGAGTTGCTCCCGTAAATCCTGCCGTTCCTGTTGTGCCTGCTGAAGCTGTTGTTCAATCTGGGCTAACTGTTCTTTCAGGGGAGAAAGCGTCTGCCAAACCCCTTGGGAAAATGACCATTTCGCCCACATCTGTCTCGCCCAATCTAATTGAACGGACTGCTGCTGCCAAAATTCTGAGGGTACAGACTGCGCCAAGGCAGGTGGATAGGGGGTCAAATCCCACCCACAGACAGAGCAACGATGCACATTACCTGGGATATATTGGGTTTGACAAACAGGACATTCAGACATGGTTATCCTCTGTGATATAAATTACAGGCGTTGACACTGGATAACGACTATAACCGCTTACAATAGAAAAGCCAGGGTTTTCAGGAGAAATAACAGCGCCAAAGCTGATCAAAAGCTTAAGGTTAGAGAAACCTCCAGCACCGAATTGGCGGTTTGTCGATCGCTCTCCCCTCAAGTCTCTAGAATTTTAGCGGCTGTAGGTTAATTTAAATTAAGCGATATCTTAAGCGATATCTGGGGGGAGGTTGCTAGGATATGACCGAGGTGCTGATTGAGTATGCTGGAGCTGAGTTTGAACCAAGCGTTGCAGATCCTCTCGACGCACCTCGGTTCCGGCTGTTAAATTACCAGGTGTATCAAAGAAAACGGTGCTATTTACCGTGTTAAGGGCTAACATCTGGAACAAAATGTGAGTGACTGGCACGGGCATCGCGATGATTTGAGGGTCCCAATTGGATTGAAAATCAGCCGCGTCTTTGAGTGTAGGAAAAGCATAGACAACATTTTTTTCGACCTCAGGCTGGGCACGATTACTCAGGGTCGTTACCACCCAACCTTGATCTAGGGTTTGGAGAATATGATAGTCCGAGTGGTGTAACTGACTGGCAAGCGTGGTTAGGACGGGGGCAATCGCCTCAACCATTTTCGGCGTCGTCCCGTCAGCCGGGGCATTGTCAATCAGGGCTTGAATTTGTTGGGTTAAATCCATCGAGCGATCCTCTTTTTGAGTCGAGTACCTCTTACTGCTATGTATGAGTCTAAACCCAGATTAAAACGGTTGTTGATATGTGTGTTAGGGTCTTTGTGAAAGAATGAACATCATGAGGGAAGTCTGCCAGGGCGTGGAGGCTATTTTTCAACTGCTATTTAACGAACTCCGGCAGTCTACGACTGCATCCGAGCAGAACTGCCGGGATGTAGCAGCACGTTTAGCAAATGAAGTTACTCGAATTTGTAATGAAAGCCATCGAATTAAGACGTCTGGAGATGTTGAAAGCTGGGCAAAGACCCTAGCCAACCATCGCCTCAAACAAGTCTTAAAGTATTACCGCCTTGGATCTCACCGGGGACGAATCGACCTTCAGAGTACGTTGAGTGCGATCGTCTACCGCTATATTACCCCGTCTCAAACCCCCGCGAGCTATCAAGCCCGCGTTACCCTGATTGAAGATTTCTTACAGGGATTTTATGTCGAATCCTTAAATGCCTTTCGGCGTGAGACATCCATTGACGAGAATTATCGTCCGCGATCGCTGTTGGAGTTGTCGGAGTACATGGCGTTTACCGAACGGTATGCCAAGCGCCGTATTCCTTTACCCGGACGGCGATCCCAGCAACTGCTGATCTTGCGGGCGCAAACCTTTTCTCAACAGCAACCCCCAGAAACCTCGGTAGACATGGATACCGCCGCCGAAGGGGGTACTCCCGATTCAGAAAATACCTGGAACGATGCCGCGATTCAGCAGGTGCGAGAGGTGATGGTGGCGTCTGAACCCGAACCCCTGGAAGCGAACCTGCGGGATAAAGTTGTTGAGGAATTGTTCGCCTATCTCGAAGAACGGCAACAACACGATTGTGCCGACTACTTCACCCTGCGTCTACAAGACTTGCCGACGAGCGAAATTGAGGAGATATTAGGATTAACCCCCCGTCAGAGGGATTACTTACAGCAACGATTTAAGTATCATTTAATTCGGTTTGCCCTTTCTCACCGTTGGGAACTTGTTCATCAATGGCTAGAAGCCGATTTAGAGAAAAATCTGGGGTTAACCCCCCACCAGTGGCAGCTATTTCAGAATAAAATTGATCCCCAACAGCGGGAATTGCTGCACCACAAGCAGCAGGGTCATTCCACCCAAGAAATAGCTCAAGCCCTAAGTTGTACAGTGACTCAGGTTGACAAGCGATGGTTTAAATTGCTGGAAATTGCCTGGGATATTCGCAATCGTTCAGTATCCGGATCAGGTGCATCTGAAGATGAATAGTGACATAAACAATAACTCGGACACCCTATACAGCCGCTTAATGGCTTGGCTGCTACAAGAGTCCGTTCCTGCTGCTACACCATCAGTCCATGGGCAACCCGACGGGTTAGACCCTATCGATGAGCTAGAAGCAGCAAATTTTCAATTTGATGAGTTAGATCCACTGGATGTTGAAGACGTGAACATTGCACCCACTATAACTGGCGACACCGCTAATGACCACACGCGAGTGGGTTCAGAAGAGATTCCTACTCGTGAGGACATTGAACTGGGCGGTACAACCCGCCCCTACAACTTGGGAGATATGCCGATCGTGCAAAATCGTTTTGAGGCGCTAATTAAGCGCAAACTGCAAGTAGAAATTGAACGTCATCCCCCCTTATTCCCCTGGGAGACGGACATCTATGAATACGAACCTGATATCTCAGACAGCGTAGCCTCGACTGGGGTTCCATCGGTTCAAGTCTGGACACCCCAACTCTTGAACCTACCGCTACCTGTCCCCATCCCGGAAAACGTTTTAGTCACCCTATTTAACGCTTGTTCGGAGTCAGTCTATTCCCCCTATCAATTGGGGCGAAAAATGGTCAAGGCTGTGGAAAACTTATTCCCCGCCCAATTCCAGTTGCTGAATAATCAAGCGCAAATGGTACTGTTGTCTTCGGGATCGGGTCGTGACCCTGAACAACTGCAACTGTTGCTCAAGGAACTTCCATCTCCATCCTATGACGAGGCAACTCCAGAGCAACAAATGATTCTGGCATTGTTAGCGGCTAAAGAAATTATTAGCACGTTGACTGTATCCCTTTCACCCAACCAGCCTTCGGTTGAACGCCAATGGCAAACCTCTGTCGGCGTTATCACCGTCCAGGCAGAGTACCAGATCCAAGAAGGTGTTCCCACCCTGCGGGTGATCAGCAATCTACCCGAAAGTGGCAGTTTGACCTTGCGTACACCTGAAGGTTCAGCCGTATCAGAGCGCACTTATCCCGGCTATGTGAGTGTTGAAGCCTTTGATTTGCCGCCGAATCAAACCTATCCCCTGGAAATTCGGTTCCAAGACTCAGACCAAAACCCCTTGGTTTTTGCGATTTACCCAACCATATAAGGGGTAAGGGTTAAGTGCTAGCTGTTAGACTTGGGAGCTTCTCTCACTCCCGACTGTGGACTTAGATACAATAGATTGAACCCGTGAATTTAACCTAACAGCCATCTCGCGCACAAGAGAGTCAATTGTTATGTCGAACCCTTCAGGGATGCAGCGAATCCGGCGTCTACCTGGTCTAAATCAGGTATGGCAGCGTCTTGGCACAATGCCACTGCCTCAAACCGAAGACTCGATCGGATTACGAGTCCTAGTCCAGGGGCTAGTGATTGTGGGAATTATCGCCACCGATATTGCTGCTGAAACCCAGATGAGTGTGTGGGCTGTACCCCTCTCTATCGTGGGAGCAACCTGGAGTTGGTATCGTCGCCGCCATCGCAACATTGCGGTTAAGTTCTTTTTGGCGATTGGGATGCTAATCGCTATGGGGGTATTCTTTAATAATTTATTAGCCAGCCTCAATGATACCCGCCTCGTTCTCGCAGAATTATTGATTCAAGTACAAGTCCTCCACAGCTTTGACTTGCCCCGGCGCAAGGATTTAGGCTATTCGATGGTAATCGGGCTGATTTTGTTGGGGGTAGCAGGAACCCTGAGCCAAACCTTAGCGTTTGCACCGCTACTGTTGATATTTTTAGCGATCGCGTTACCCACACTAATCCTCGATTACCAATCCCGCATCGGTTTATCACCAAAACGGAAAACGTCTAGGAAAAAAGCTAAACGTTCTTCGCCGCTGTCACTACGACGGTTAAGTATTTTTTTGTTAATTGTTATCGCCCTGGGTTTAGGGATTTTTGCCCTAATGCCTCGGTTTCCCGGTTATCAACTGCAAACCTTTCCGGTGAGTGCGCCCATGGATTTGGATGAGCGCTCGTTTGAGGGGAATAATCGGGGCGTTAATAATCCCGGATATCAGGGTGAAGGGGAGGGTTCTGGTGGTGAAGGAACCTCTCCCAGTCGGGGTGCGGGTGAAATGGATGAAACGTTTTACTATGGCTTTGGTACTCAGATTAACCAGAATCTCCGAGGTGCTTTAAAGCCAAAAGTCGTCTTGCGGGTGCGTTCCCAAGCCCCCGGATTTTGGCGGGTGCAGGCGTTTGACCAGTATACAGGTCAAGGATGGGAATTGTCTCGCGAAGATCAGGTACTAGAGGTGACTCGTCCGCCTTGGTCTTATCGATTCCAACTCTATCCGACTAGCTTTAATTTGGGTCGGACGAAAACGGTGATTCAAAGTTATACCGCCGTATCGGAACTGCCGAATATTATTCCGGCTCTAAGTTATCCTAAGCGACTCTATTTTCCCACCAGGGAAGTGGCAATTGATACAGAAGGCAGTTTGCGATCGCCTCTAGGGTTACTGGAAGGATTGACGTATACGGTAATCTCAGAAGTACCCGTGCGCGATCGCACCCGACTCCAACAAGCCCCGGAAACTTATCCCGACAATATTCAAAAATACTATCTTGATGTTCCGCCAGACATCGCGGATAAGGTGCGTGAAAAAACCGAACAACTTTTAGCCACCTCCCCCAAACCCCTCACCTCCACCTACGAGAAGGCGCTGTATTTAGCTCAAGCCCTGAAACAACGGTATCGAATTCCCGATAATCCCTTTGGACTTCCCTATTTACAAGAAGATGAGGATTTAGTTGAAGCGTTTCTATTTAAACATGAAGGTGGTTATCCGGATCACTTTTCCACCACCTTAACCATCATGCTGCGTTCAATTGGGATTCCGGCGCGGTTAGTCGTAGGATTTGATACCGGTCAGTTTAATCCCTTCACGGGCTTATATGTGGTCAAAAATACCGATGCTTACGCCATGACTGAGGTCTATTTCCCAAACTATGGCTGGTTTGCCTTTGACCCCATTCCCGGACATGAAATAGTTCCCCAAAGTGTGGAAGACACGGCAACCTTTAGCGTGCTGCGTCAGTTTTGGCAGTGGGTTGCTGGATGGCTTCCCTCACCCGTCAGCAATTTTATCGGGGAATTGTGGAATCTGGTTGTGGGTTCGCTGCTGCGGCTAATCGTGCGACTGTGGGTGATATTCTCAAGTAGTTGGATGGGATTGTTTGGCGGATTAATTTTCGCGATCGCGCTGGGGTTCGTCGGTTGGTTAAGCTGGGTACAGTGGCAAACCTGGCGTTACCGTCGCTGGTTAGGGAAGTTACCACCAATGGAACGGCTTTATCAGCAAATGTTAAAGGTTTTGGGGGCGAGAGGATATATTAAGCACCCCGCCCAGACGCCGTTAGAATATGCTAAGGTCATGCGTCAGCAGCAATCCTCTGAATCAGCTACCGTGATTGATGACATTTCTCAAGCTTATGTACGCTGGCGTTATGGTAAACAAACGCCGAATATCGATGAGCTGCGACAGCGACTGCGGCAGTGGATCAAAACGACTGCCCGATTGCCAAACAGAAGTCTGAGACGGTGAACTTTTCCGGAAAATCTCGAATTGGTACAGGAATTGAGTTATTCTTTGCCTGTTATCTTTCCCTAAACAAATATTTTAGGAGTTTCTTATGTCTACTGAAGCCATTCCCGTCAAACCCGCTGTCTTAATCACGATTATCAGTGAATCCGTACTCAAAGATCGTTTAATCAAACTGCTCAAAAGCAAAGGGGTAACGGGATATACCATCAACGATGTCCTCGGTGAAGGGGGTCATGGCAGGCGCATGGGAGATATTGTTGGGTATAACACCAATATTGAGATGAAAAGCGTTGTCTCCGCAGAAGTCTCTGACGATATTTTCCAAAGCTTAGCCGAAATGGAGAATAGTCATGCCTTAATTGCCTTCCGTCATGATGTAGAAGTGTTGAATAATTAAGAGCAGTGGACACATATAGCGCTACGCGCCAGGGAATAGGCAATAGGCAACACCTCGGCTTACCTCGACTTCGCTCGGTAACACGCTCGGTGTGTCATAGCATAGGCAATAGTGAAGACAAAAGCTTACCTGACAAGGGATTGACCCTTCGACTTCGCTCAGGGTCAAAGTGATTTGAATTTTCCTTTTATGTCCTAACCTTAGTGCATAGTGCTATAACTTAGAACAAGCAAACTGTAGTAGAGACGTTCTAGAGAGGTTCAGTCGGAACGTCTCTACTAAATTCTTATGGGTTTTGTCCGGTATCAGCGGTTGCTCTAAGTAGGTTGGTGGAAATAAACTCAACTATATTAAATTATGTTGACAAGCCTTAAACCCTTACAAATGACGAATGACGAATGACGAATGACGAATGACGAATGACGATCCCCACCGTTAGCTTTTATTGTGTCCATCTACTTATTATCCTGGTCGAAGAAAAGGGTAAATGTACCTTTTATTTTCCAATCGATAGAAAAAATGGGGGATTCCTGAAGAGCTAATCGTGATTTTGGAGGCTTGATTGAAGACCAAAAACAAGACAGAGTTTAACTAATCCCCCAGATAGACGTTGGCAGAATACTCAATTGGCGCTATGATTGACACCTAAAATCAGTCAAATACTTATACAATAACCGGAACAGACTTCAGTACAGCGCCAAAGACCAACAGCGTTAAGATAGGATGTCATCGGGATTTTCCCACGCTTTTTATATTGTCCTATTCATGCCTGCAAGAAGGCTGTCCGGACGTTTGCAACTTACTTATGGAAGCATGGATGGTCAAAAGTGTTTCAATAGCTACTTGAAGACCATAAGTGTAGAGACTACCTCCGATTGGACTATATCTTTAGTAAAAAGTGATGCTCCCAAACCCTGATGTAATGACAGCACGCCCCTTCCCCAGCCAACCCCCTAATTCAGCGAATGGCACACCCTATATCGCGGCTTCTGACAGAACACCCGTTTCCGCCCTGAAAGAACTTGTGGCTTGCCTACACCGAGAACAACATAAAATCCAAGATTTGTTAAGCTCACTGGGATTTGCCCTACGCAGCTTCAACAATTTGAATCAATTTTTAGAATTAATTCCCTTGATGTCAGCACGGGTAACCGATACGGAGGGAGGCGCATTGGTTTTGTTAAAACCAAATGGTAAACTCCGGCTAGAACAGGTGCATTGCCAAGATAATCAAGAGTGTCAAACCTTGCGCCCAGCACTTGAACGGGCAACTCAGACGATCACGGCTCAAGGCAATGAGGATGGAAAATCGGTAATGAGTCCAGAACAGTTGGACGCCATTTGGTCATCATTTGACGATCAGGTCAATCGCTATTTAGACACAGATATTCAGTTATTTGGCACACCGATTTTAATTAAAAATGTCGAACGAGGACGTTTATATGTGTTTACTGATGACCTGAATTATAGCTGGACGCCAACTCGACAGAAGCTAGTTCGTTTGGTAGCCGATCAAACAGCCGTCGCGATCGCGAATGATGAACTGACTGTAGAACTTCGCAAAAAAGAACGCTTAGATCGAGAGTTAGAAATTGGCGCGGAAATCCAATTACGCCTCCTCCCCCGTCAATGTCCCTCGATTAAAGGAATTGAACTGGCGGCTCGGTGTCAGACGGCAAGTCGAGTCGGTGGGGATTATTATGATTTTATTCCCACCAATTATGATCAGCTTCGTCCGATCCCGCCTTGTGACAATAAACATATTGATGATCACAAAGCCTCTGTACCTTGGAGCGTGGTTATTGGTGATGTCATGGGCAAAGGTGTACCAGCGGGCTTGATTATGACAATGACGCGGGGTATGTTGCGAGCAGAAGTCCTCAACCGTCATACCCCTGCCCGCATCCTGGAACATTTGAATCGAGTGATGTATGCGGATTTGGAAAATTCCAATCGATTTGTCACCCTGTTTTATTCGGAGTACGATCCTCAAACCCGGATTTTGTCCTATAGCAATGCTGCCCATAACCCCCCTTTCTTATGGAAAGCGTCCACCCATTCCATCCAACGTCTGGATACCGATGGGATGTTGATTGGCTTAGAGGCAGATTCTCAATATGAAGATGATCAAATCCAACTCGATGTAGGAGACACGATTATCTATTACACGGATGGATTTACTGATGTCGCCAATCAACACGGTGATCGCTTTGATGAGGAAAATCTGATTGAAGCCTTTCGGTGGGCGTGCGAACATCGCCAAGGCTCCCAACCCATCCTAGATTACCTATTTGAGCGGGTGGGAGAGTTTATGGGCGGGAAAAACCGTAACGGAGATGATATGACCTTGGTCGTGTTGCAGGTAAAATCTTCCGAGTAACCTATTTAAAGGCAATCATCACCATGGCTGTTATGGAAGTGCAAGTTCTATCGTCTGTTGTCACTGGTCTTCATCCCCTGATTGACCTGGTGAGTCCATGGCTAACTGATGGACTGGTGTTAGCCCAGCAATTTGAAGAGCCGGATATTTTGGGTCAAATTCAACAGGCGTTTAATAATTTCATTGAATCGGGTCAAGTCTGGGCATTTTTGATTGGTTTAGTTATCGGTTATATTTTTCGGGGGATGAGTTCGTTTGGGTGATTTGTCCTTTGTCATTTGTCCTTTGTCATTGGTGAATCGGTATTGTGACGGAACAAACAACGTGGAGTCAGCGATTTGAATCGGCACTACATCCGGCGATCGCACAATTCAATGCCAGTATTGGGTTTGATATCGAGCTGATTGAGTATGATCTGACGGGTTCAGTGGCTCATGCGAAGATGCTGGCACACACTGGCATTATTTCAGCCGCTGAAGCAGATCAACTGGTGAACGGGTTAGAACAAATTCGTTCAGAATACCGCCAGGGAAAATTTAACCCCGGTATTGACGCCGAGGACGTTCATTTTGCCGTAGAACGACGCCTCACGGAACTTGTAGGGGATGTGGGGAAAAAACTGCACACAGCGCGATCGCGAAATGACCAAGTGGGTACAGATACGCGACTCTATTTGCGGGATCAAATTAGCCAAATTCGGACTCAGTTACGACAGATGCAAGGGGTTTTGCTGACTCTGGCTGAATCCCATGTCGAAACCCTCATCCCTGGCTACACCCATCTCCAACGCGCCCAGCCGTTGAGTTTAGCCCATCATTTGCTGGCGTATTGGGAAATGGTGCAACGGGATTGGCAACGATTGGGGGAAATTTACCAGCGGGTGAATATTTCTCCTTTAGGGTGTGGGGCGCTAGCGGGGACGACATTCCCCATTGATCGGCACTACAGCGCCTCCCTGCTCGACTTTGGTGATGTTTATCGTAATAGTTTAGATGGGGTGAGCGATCGCGACTTTGCCATTGAATTTTTGACGGCGGCGAGTCTGATTATGGTTCACTTGAGCCGACTGTCGGAGGAAATTATTCTCTGGGCGTCTCAGGAATTTGGCTTTGTTACCCTCAAGGATAATTGCTCGACAGGTTCGAGTATTATGCCGCAAAAGAAAAACCCGGATGTGCCGGAACTGGTACGGGGCAAAACGGGGCGGGTGTTTGGGCATCTGCAAGCCATGTTGGTGCTGATGAAAGGATTGCCTTTGGCGTATAACAAGGATTTGCAGGAGGATAAAGAGGCATTATTTGACAGTGTGAAAACGGTTAAAGGATGTCTGGAAGCGATGACAATTCTGTTGCGGGAGGGGCTAGAGTTTTGTCCTCCGCGTCTCGCCTCAGCCGTGGCGGAAGATTTCTCCAACGCTACCGATGTGGCGGATTATTTGGCAAGTAAAGGGGTTCCCTTCCGAGAAGCCTATAACTTGGTGGGTAAAGTGGTGAGAACCTGTCTAGGGGCGGGTAAACTGCTCAAAGACTTAACGGTGCCAGAGTGGAAAGAAATCCATCCTGCCTTTGAGGAGGATATTTATGACGCGATCGCACCGACTCAGGTGGTTTCTGCCCGCAACAGTTACGGGGGAACAGGATTTGAGCAGGTACGACGCGCCTTGGCTCAAGCCCAGGAGCGGATGGTAGGTTTGTAGTAAGCGCTTTAGCGCTAGATGGCACTAAAGTGCCGACTACGAACCCCTATATGTTCAAAACTATCTCCTCGAAGCTTGTAATCGGGTCAAAACTTCCCAGATTCCGGTACACTTTGGAATGGTTCATCCTATTAAAAGTACTAGCAGCAATAATGGAGATTGGTCAAAAAGTTCAAGTTTGTCGTCTCAGAGACCGGGTGTCGGGCGATATCGTGAATAAACTAGGGAAAGTTGGCATCGTCAAAGACTTTAAAATGACAGATGGCAGCGGTGTCGGTGCGATCGTCGAATTTGACGACAGCACGGCAACCTGGTTTTTTGAAGATGAACTCAAACCCGTCAGTTAGTGACGACTTCCCCAGCAGCGTCCAGCAAAATTATGGCTTTTATTCTCACCTTTTTAGGCAAAGGCGGCACCGGTCGCACCACAATTGCGATCGCGGCGGCTAAAAAGTTCGCAAATCTTGGTCAGCGTGTCCTTTTGGTCGGGCAAGATCCCACCCCGGCGTTTGGACTGTTACTGGGAACATTTCCTAGGGCTGATCCGACGGAGGTGGAACCGAATCTGAAAGCGGTTCAGCTTCAGTCTACCCTCCTCCTGGAACGGAGTTGGGACGAGGTGAAAAAGCTAGAGGCAGAGTATTTGCGATCGCCAACCCTGAAAAATGTCTATGGTCAAGAATTGGGCATTTTACCGGGGATGGATAGTGCTTTAGCCCTGAATGCGATTCGCGAATATGACGCCAGTGGTGAGTATGATGTGATCATCTATGATGGCAGCGGCGATCAAGCCACATTGAGGATGCTGGGGATGCCGGAAATTCTCAGTTGGTATTTTCGCCGCTTTCGCCAAATCTTTACGGAGTCGGATCTGGGTAAGGCGATTTCCCCATTTATCCAACCGGTTACCAGTGCCATTCTTAATGTGACCTGGACACCCGACGATTTTGCCAATAAACCGACTCAGCAAACTAGCCAAATGCTGGAACAGGGTAAAACCGCTGTGGCTGATCCGAATCGGGTGGCGGCGTATTTGGTGACAACCGGAGATACGGCGGCTTTAGCGACGGCTAAGTATTTCTGGGGGAGCGCCCAGCAGGTCAATCTGACGGTGGGGGGGGTTCTGTTGAACCAAATTCCAGCAACGGATACGTTAGCGGCTGATTTTGCCCCGTTAACGGTTAGCGCTTTGCCCCAGTTATCTCAGGTGGCTGATTGGCAACCGTTGATGGATGCCTTACCTGATTTTAAACAAGCGATGCAAGCGCCCAAGGCGATCAGCATAGATGTGGCAAATCGTCAAGTCAGTTTATTTTTACCGGGCTTCGACAAAAAGCAGGTGAAACTCACCCAATATGGTCCAGAGGTGACAATTGAAGCGGGCGATCAGCGGCGTAATATTTGGCTTCCGCCCCAATTAAGCGGTCAAGCGGTGAAAGGGGCGAAGTTCCAAGATCAGCATTTAATCATTTCGTTCTGATTGTCTTATGTCATTCGTCATTCGTCATTCGTCTTATGTCATTCGTCGGGGTGGGTGTAGGGTGCGTTAGCGGAGCGTAACGCACCATTTCAAACGATAATAGTGAAACCTGCCTCTACTTATCGGTTAGGGCGGGTTTTGAGGTAACGTTATCATTAAATACGCAAATACGCGAAATTCCCTAAATCAGCCCCTACAAAACAGGTTCTCTTGAGCCAAGCGAAGGTTAAGTCGGGGCGGGTTTAGTTAAGTTAGTGGTTTGATCCGGAGCGTTATTGGTAAAACCCGCCCCTACACACTCAACACTTAATACTAAAATGTCTAACTCTCCCTCAACCGAACAAACCGATAAAACAGGAAAAACTCGCCAACTTCTAGGCATGAAAGGTGCCGCCCCGGGTGAAAAATCTATCTGGAAAATTCGTCTCCAGTTAATGAAACCGATTACCTGGATTCCCTTAATCTGGGGGGTTGTCTGTGGCGCGGCGTCGGGCGGTGGATATACCTGGACACCAGAAGATATCCTGAGAGCGGTGACGTGTATGTTACTATCGGGTCCGTTGATGGCGGGGTATACCCAAACCCTGAATGACTTTTATGATCGCGAATTAGATGCGATTAATGAACCTTACCGCCCGATTCCCTCTGGAGCAATTTCGGTTCCTCAAGTGGTGACTCAGATTGTCTTGCTATTGCTGGCGGGTATCGGTGTGGCGTATGGGTTAGATCAATGGGTGGGTCATGAGTTTCCCACGTTAACCTGTTTAACCCTTTTTGGGGCATTTCTTGCCTATATTTACTCAGCGCCGCCATTGAAGTTGAAAAAGAATGGTTGGCTGGGAAACTATGCCCTCGGTGCGAGTTATATTGCCCTTCCCTGGTGGGCGGGTCATGCTTTATTTGGGGATCTGAATTGGACGATTGTAATTCTTACTCTGTTTTATAGTCTGGCAGGTTTAGGCATTGCTGTGGTGAATGACTTTAAGAGTGTGGAAGGCGATCGCCAATTGGGGCTGAAGTCTATTCCGGTGATGTTTGGCGTGGGGACAGCGGCTTGGATTTGTGTGCTGATGATTGATATTTTTCAAGCCGGGATTGCCTGGTATTTGATTAGCATTCATCAAAATCTCTATGCGGCAATCCTGCTGCTGTTAATTGTGCCTCAGATTACATTTCAGGATATGTATTTTCTGCGATCGCCCCTGGAAAATGATGTGAAATATCAAGCCAGCGCTCAACCGTTTTTGGTTCTGGGGATGCTGGTTGCAGGGTTAGCGTTAGGTCATGCGGGGATTTAGGATTGAATTGTAGAGACGTTCCAGCGGAACGTCTCTGTTGTTGATAGTAGCCAGTCAGATCACATTTGTTTGTGTAGCAGCGATTTCAATCGCCATGACTAGACAATTATTGATTACCCAGAAGCCAATAGGTAACCATTTCGCCTCTCCCCCTAACATTAATCACTCCTCGTTTTTCCCACTGATAGTTATCCCTAAGTTGCTGATATGTTGCTTCAGTAACTTGAATCCGTCCCGCTTCACCAGAGGATTCCATGCGTGAGGCAATATTCACCGCATCTCCCCACAAATCATAGATAAACTTCTTCGTTCCAATCACCCCAGCCACCACAACGCCTGTATTAATCCCAATGCGGATTTTAATGTCCTCACCCAGTTCAACTTGAAAGCGTTTCATCGCCGCTTGCATTGCCAGTGCCATTTGCGCGATCGCCTCAGCATGATCGGATCGAGGAATCGGTAAACCAGCCGCTACCATATAGGCATCACCAATAGTTTTTATCTTCTCTAATCCTAATTGATCGACCAACTGATCAAACCGGGAAAAAATCTGATTGAGTAACTTAACTAACTCAATCGGTTTTAACCGTGCCGCTAGGGGAGTAAATCCCACTAAATCCGCAAACAAAATGGTCACATCATTAAACTGTTCAGCAATAACATCAGGATTATTTCTAAGCTGCTCAACAATCGGCTGAGGTAAAATATTTAGTAATAACTGTTCTGACTTTTGTTTCTCGACATAAAGGGCAGCTTCTGCTTGCTTGCGATCGCTAATATCTCGTGCGACTAAAATAGCCGTTTCTGTAGACAAGGGAGAAATCGTTTCCGCCAACCAAATCTCCTTGCCATTAATCGGCAGGGAATATTCAATCGAGACAGTTTCCTGGGTTGATATTGCCCGGAGAATTCCCTGGAGAATCAGATCCGCTTGGGGACGTGGCAAATCCTCATCGAGTTTCCTGCCGATCATCGCCTCCGGTAATTTGTAAACATTTGACGTCTTGGTAGGAATCATATTTAGACAGCGTCCCGAAACATCTCTCACTGTAACCATATCGGTCATTGCCGCAAAGAGAGCTTTCATTTCGGCTTGCACTTTCTTCTGTTGCAGCACCGTTCCTAATTGAGCCGCCACCCCATTCACCAAATCACTTAACCGTTTGTCCTCCGAACCATTTGCATGGGTAAAAAACACCAGGATTGCTAATACAGAAGAGGGAGAACTCAATAAACAACTGTTGCCTTGGCGTGTCGGTTGATCTGGCTTAACATTGGCAATAATTGGTACGCCAAAGCCCACTTTAAAACCACAGGCTGTGGCTGATTCCAATCGCAGCAAAACATCATCAATCTGACTTAAATCGCTGATCCATTGAGAGTGTTGAGTTAACCAAACCTGTCCCGGAATCTCTTCTCCTGGATAAAACGTGAGTAATTTACTATACTCTCGGAAACTTTCAATGGCTACAGACAAATTCGGATCAAGTCCTTGGCGTTGACAATGCCAACGGCGGCTAGATATTAAAATTGACTCATCGGTAGAAGGAATCCAAGCTTCGCCATAAATCCAACCCGTGATTTCACATAACTGCTGTAATGCTACCTCTAAAGCTGTATCAAAATCGGGCGCTGCATTAATTGCCTGAGAAAGGTTTAATAAGAGTTTTACCTCTTCTTCCGCTTGTTTGCGATCGCTGATATCCTGCTGAGAACCGACAACCCGCACAGGCTGTCCGTTTTCATTCCATTGCACTTGTCCCCGTGCCAAAATCCATTTATAACTACCATCTTGGCAGCGCATCCTGTACTCAAACTTGTAGGGGGGAGTTTTTTGCGTTAAATGGTCTTGCAATGTGGCTAAAACTTGATCAATATCTTCTGGATGGACGAGATTACGCCAACGATCAAAGCTTTCCAGTACGGTTGGATCGGTGTAACCTAGCATCCCTCCCAAGTGAGGGGAAGCAAATACTTTTCCAGTGGCGATATTCCACTCAAAGATGCCATCCTGAGTACTATTTAGCACTAATTGCCAACGTTCTTCACTTTGGCGTAACGCGGCTTCGGTTTGTTTTTGAGCCGTAATATCCGTAATTAAACCTTCTAGATAAAATACCCTACCATCGGGGTAAAAAATCCCCTGACCTTGTTCACAAACCCACTTTAATTCACCAGTTGCGGTGATAATTCGATAAGTGAGTTGGTAAGAATAGTTATTGTCTAGAGCCGCTTGTACCTGATCAAATACAGAGTTTTGGTCATCAGGATAAATTAGTTGATTGTAGGTGAGTATTTTTTTCTGGGTGAAGGCTTCAACCGGATAACCCGTGAGATCATAGCAGCCTTCACTGATAAAAAGCATCGTCCAGTCTGAGTCATTCAGACAACGGTAAGCAATACCGGGTATATTACTCATTAACGTTGCCAGACTGCGTTGGCTTTCCGCTAAATCAAACTCCGTTTGTTTGTGTTCTCGCGCTTCCATTGCCAAAGACACTAAATCAGCCAATGATCGGGCAAAATTCTGGTCTTCTGCTGTCCAATGGCGAATGATTTTCACTTTCCCTAAACAGACAACTCCGGCGATTTCTCCTCGGATTTGAATTGGCACATCCAGAACCGAGGTGATGTTACAGGGAATCAAATAAGACGCCGATAATTCTTGGGTTTTGGGGTCAGTTTGGGCATAATCGGCGGCAATCAGTTGGTCGTGTTGTAAGGCATTAAAATAGGTCGGATAGTCCGCCACAGCGAGTTCAATCCCTTGGCTGTGTTGGTTGTGATTCTTGTCAAATAGGTCAAGACATTGGAGTTTGCTTCCGGTTTTATCGAATAACCAAATCCCCGTGCGGTCAACGCCCAGACTTTGTACACCAGCTTGAGTAATTTCAGCGAAAGCGGCGTTTAAATCGCCTTGATGGATAGCGGGACTTTTGGCTAATTGAGTTAATACCCGGTTATGATTACGCAGCGCGATCGCACTTTCCCGTAAGGCTTGTTCGGCTTGCTGTAATTTTTGCGTCAAGGCTTCAAGTTGGCGGGATTTTTGCTCCGACAGCCAGGTTTCTTGAATCCCTTGGCTGACTTGAGATAACATTTCAATCACCAAGTCTGATTGATTAAAGTTAAGTTCTTCAACTCCTAACCAAGGAAGCGGTTTAATCGGTGTTTGACTCCTGTGGATCACCTGAAATTGTCCACCGGGTAAAACTTGTCCAATATAGGAATGTTTGCCAACATGATGATTGGGTTGAATTTGAATCAGTCCCCCCGGTGCGGTAAAACTTTGATTGTATGCTGCCAACCGCACCTGATCAACGGTAAAGGATTGGGCAGATTCGACGGCTAATTTCCACAGAAAAACTTGACTATAAGCCGCTTCAATTGGATCAGACGTAACTCGATTTGTGCCATATCGCGCCTGGAATTCCTGCACAAACCGATTATTTTCTGGTGTGTTTAAACTCTGGAAATAACTCCAACTGGCATAATGTCCAACCGCCGCATCCTCCATCGTTTGCAGTTCCACTTCTGCGACACTTACCGCCAGAATCGGAATGTCCTCAGCAGTTATCCCAGCATCTCGGTATTGACGATAGAAAAATTGATTTCCTTGTCCATTAAGGGTATTGAAAACAACATCCGGCTGGGTTTGCTGAATGCGTGCGATCGCGCCACTAAAATCTGTCTCTGCCAAATCAACATAGTCTTCCCCAACAACTTCCCCACCCTGTTGCTTGAGTTGACAGGTGATAATCTTATTTAAAGTACGGGGAAAAACATAATCGGAACCCAGCAGATAGAATCGTTTTCCTTTGTGAGATAGTAACCAACTGACGGCGGGTTCCACTTGTTGATTGGGACAAGCGCCCGTATAAAAGATGTTAGGAGACTGTTCTAATCCTTCATACTGTACTGGATACCAGAGGAGAGCATTCAATGTCTCAACTATGGGTTTAACCGCTTTACGAGTAGCCGATGTCCAACAGCCAAAAATGGTAGTTACGCCCTCAAATTGAATCAGTTGTTGAGCTTGGCGGGCAAATTCTGCCGGATCAGACGCACCGTCAACCACAAGCGGCTCAATCGGTTCACCCAACACGCCTCCAGCTTGATTGATTTGTGCGATCGCCATCAGTGCTGCATCAATTAATGGTCTCTCACTCAAAGCCATTGTGCCAGTTTGGGAATGCAAGATACCAACTCGCACTCCCGATGCAGAAGATGGTTGGTTTAAAGGCAACATGATCAAAGCCTACGGTTATTTTATACAGAGTGTATGAGGAATCCATAGATAGTCCTTTTCAAGGCAATTGAGTGGCAACCAGGAGTTTTTGCCAAATTAAATTTGGTTCACAGAAAAATACAGGGAAAAATCCAAGTCCTATTTTTATTAAACCAGCAGCCAAATCTCTTAGTCAAACTGATAAATTTTAATTATGGTACTCCCTAATTCAGGACTATCAATCACTACTCAGATTGTCCTAATAATATTGTAGTTTAGTTCAACGTAATTAGTTCAGGAAAATTGAGGGTAAATATTTTAGGTGTTTGAGAGGTATTTCAGGTAAATTCAGATATATTGAGTTCAGATCTAATTCACTTGGTAAGATTATGTTTGTCTAAACCGTTATTATTTCCTTCCACCTTGTCACCTTCCTGCTTTCTTCCTGCCTTCTGCCTTCTTGCACTACTCCCACTCCACTTTTAAATTGGGCATCAACCGTTGCCAGTTACTTAAAAGCTTTTCTTGCCAGGGCATTTGTGTTGAACCTTTAACCCTTAGCTGAGTCGTTTTTTGTTTGCGTACACGAATCACAAATCGAGACAAAACACTCATACCCGAACTGTTGAGAAATTCGAGCTGCTGTAGGTTCATCGTAATTAGGGGAAGTTCTTGAACCATAACCTGATCTAGTAATCCCTCGATGGGTTTATAATCATTAATTAAACTTTCCCGCAACAAACCCTTGAAGTTCACAGTTGCCGTTGTTGGTTCATACCATACCGTGTAGTCTTCGGTCTGAATGTTCATTCGATATACTCCATCCTAGTCCTGATAACTTAATTAGTCGTTAGCTGTACCATCGTTGTAACTGTTTTCAATTCAGAGTTTTGGTTAATGGTTTCAATTTTCCATCCCAACTTAGCACTATAATCATTAGTCATGCTGAGAAAACCCAACTGAGATTGCTCACTATTCTCTTCAGCACCTTTTTCTAATTGACGAAAATAAAATTCATTAACATCTGATCTGAGCAGTTCATCAACGAATGCCTTCAGCTTGTCCAAGCGTGCGTGATCAACGCAATTTATAGCAATTAATACTAAATTATTTTCCTGTAAACAGCTACTTATTTTTATTGGATGTTTTAACCGATTATCATGAAATTTGACGCAATTTTCTAATAACTCATTGGTGATATAAGTTGCAGCACTCTTGATTTTCAGTTGTCGTTCAAACGTGTGGATATCATCCTCATGAGTAGGAAAGAGATTGGCGATATAGTCTGTCATGAACGCCACAGACAAGTAGCGAGTTTGCTTGCGGCGGACGCGGGAAATCGCGTGAACATACAATTCCAGCGTAAACAGCTTGTAATCGGCAAGTATATCGTCTCTGAAGTTTCCCAATATCTGATTCTGATTCATATTTATCTCTGCTTGAGTACCACTAACGTAATATCATCAGCCACTTTTTGCTCACCAATATGTCGCCGTACATCGTCAATCACCACTTGTCTAATCTCCTGCACCGATTTATGGCAATGACGACTAACAATTTCACATAACCGCTCTAGTCCATATTGTTTTCGATGGGAGTTATAAGCCTCGGTAACACCATCTGTGTATAAGACTATCACATCTCCGGAATCTAACTGTATCTGTTTTTGATCGATAAACTCAGCAATTTCTTCCTCTAATCCTAAAGGAAAGCCCAGATGTGTTGTGTTAATCCGTTCCACTTTTCCGCCAGTACGCACGATGATAATATCTTCATGTTGACCACTGACGCCCAAGTTACCATTGGCATAATCTAAAACTGCCAACGTTACATTTCTATAGGGATTAATCCGCTGTATGTTACTGTAAATCGTGCGATTGAGGATATCCAGAAATTTTACCGGATTAGTTTCCTCACTTTCTTGTAAGGTTCGCACCGCCGTTTGAGTCATTAACATCAACACTCCACTTTCTAACCCATGTCCAGTTACATCTCCAATACTAATTTTGACATTGCCATTCTGTTGAATGACATCATAATAGTCACCACCAACTTCATCAGCAGGTTGCATAAATCCCGCAATATCTAATCCTTCAATTAAATCCAGTTCCTCCTGTTTTGGTAAAATCATCTGTTGCAGTTTCTTAGTCACGTCGAGTTCAGCACTCAGCCGCAGGTTTTCTTGTTGGAGTTTTTGATTCAGCGTAATAATTTCTTGATGAGCAGCTTGCAACTCTTGTTTCTGACGTTCCAACTCCTGGTTTTTCTGTTGTAACTGTTGTGCCATGAATTCAAGCTGTTTTTGGTGGGTTATGTCCTTGATTACAAAACTACATCCAGAAAATCCTTTGACGGGTAAATAAATCGGCGTTATTTCTAAACGCAGATAATATGATAAGTGCTGAATCTCTTGGTAAGACTTACGTTTGCTAGTTTTTGCTTTTTCAAAATATTTTTTGGCTAAATTAAACTGGTCATTATCTGATAAATTAAATAGATGTTTATTTAAGAGAGCAGATTCATTCAGTAAAACCCCATGAACAGAGCGGAATTGCATGATTTCCAAGAAGCGACTATTAAATTCGACTAACCGTCCCTCACTATCCAGAATAGCAATACCCTCTGATGAATTTCGCACGATACTTGTCCATCGTTCTCGTCCCAAATAAAACTCTCGAAACAGATCATCCTCTTCAGCCAGTATATTTTCAAAGATTGCCAACCATTCTTTGTCTCGTTTAACCAGTCGCAGACGGGAAATAAATTCGTTTTTATTGATGAATATGACGATAGTTAAGTCCAGGAATCCTTTTTTATATTGACTTAATTTTTTGTGGAATAAAAACCTGCCTCGTTTATCTTTGCGACTGAATAAGCTGTCTAAGTGCTTTCCCACAATCGACTCCGGAGTACAGGCAAAATGTTCACAAAATTCTGGAGTAACATTGAATATGGTTAGGGAGTCATCTAAGATGAGCATCCCTCCTGTATAAACGGCATATAAAGGACAATCCTTCACGATATTAGCTCCTGCTTTAAAACCTTATTTATTAAGTAGTGGTTTTTCGGATTAATAAATGTAGTCATTACACCAATAGTTCAAAGTAATTCAACCTGAAATTTACAAGATGTTTCTTGACAACAAATGCAGTGGATTTCTTCCGAACCATACGTTCCTACCCGTTCCTCAACCGTACCTTCGCCATGCAGCAATGCCATAATTCCCGCCGCGACGCCCGTTAACGTAAAACATTGGGGTTCTTTGGCTTCGCCTTTGTATTCTAGATAACCTAAAGCTTCATATCCATTCAGGGCTTCCATTTGCAAACGTTCACCCGGTTCATAATTGATCACATGCCAATTGCCCCAGCCCAAACCATTGGTTACAGCAATTAAGCCATATAAATTATCCGACTCTTCTTGAACCATGGGAGCAATTAACTCATACCATTCTGCTGAAATAATAATACCGCGAAGGGTATTCACCGCACAGACTTCACCAGCAAATAAAAGAAGATTCTTGGCTGTGTTGAATAAACCTTGTTTTTTCATGCTTTCCATAAACCGAATACAGATTAAATTATAAAAATCCGCAGGGGTATTCGCTAAATAAACATTAAACGCCGGAACTAATCCCTGATTGTTGCCATAAAATGGCATTTCAACCAAAGCATTAATAATTTTTTCATCATCAATATTAGATTCAGCAAATTGACTCGTGGATTTAGGTTTAAAGTTTAGGGTTCGCTTCGGCGGATACGTTACAGAATGAGTTCGGGATTTATCGATGATAAACTGACAGGTATCTGCTCCCATATTCATACAAGCTTTTTCGCGGACATACACCGATTGTCCAGTAATCCCATGAATCACGCCTTGCAAATACCCTTGAGTAAACGTACATACAGGACAGTTTGACTCAATAAATCCGGCTTTCCATCCTTCGACAAAATGGGAACTACTGGAAGACACTATCCCTTGATCAAGTTTAGAAAAGTCCAAATGTCCATATCCTAAGTGAGCATAGAGTTTGGCGGCTATTTGCCATTTATCGGCTAAGGTATCCTCCGGCTCAATAAAACTATGGATATAATCAGAAAATATTTCTTCAGCCGCCGATAAAATAATCAGTTTTCCATTAATTTGCTTAGTACCTTCGATAATATTTTGCAGGCGAGCATTATAATGATGGCAGTGAATCACTACATCTTTTTTCCCAATAAGGCGGCGATATGTATGAGGATCAAACTCTAACTTGAAGCGGTTGGTTAAGTCTTGTTTTGCTGGAGTATTCATTAGTTGTGAGTGAGTAGCGGAATAAAGTTGTTCAGGATACTCTTTCGGCAAAGAGAAATGAGTGGTTAGCGCTACCCCTACCCTGGCTAATAGAAAGGTTTGGGAGCTAACGTTTCACGGTATGTGGTGCAACGTGAGTGTGAATTGTGTAGGGGCGGGTTTCACCACTATCTTTTCGGTTGCAACCGGATGTAACTAAACCCGCCCCGACTCAGGTTTTTAGACTTCCCGTGAAAAGTCAGGGTTTGGGAGGGGTCAGGTTTTCGCATTTACTATGGAAATGCTACATACAGAGTTTATTACCTAGTAAGGCTGCCATGAACGATGAACGATGAATCCTGAGCCTGAGAGTGTATTTTATGCAACCGAAAATGGCTATAGTTTGAGATTATATCAGTTTATAGAAAAATAGGAGCAATCAGCGCAAAGGAAAGAGACGTTCCACCGGAACGTCTCTACAAGGTTAAATCAGAGATAATGTTGTAGCTGATGTTACCGTTAAAAAAAATTAAATCAGAGCATAAACTTTTGCTTCCCATGGGAAAATCGGTTCTCTGCCCACCCATTCAGGAGGAACGATGCGGTCTTGGGTAATTTCTTTCCACTGCTTACCGTCTGGAGTGGGAGACCAATTCGGGACTTTATATTCAGACCCGACAGGCGTTCCATAGTCGGAGAAATTAGCCACCACAATAACGCATTCATCCGCCTTTTTACCACGCCGCCAGACTAAAACCCGTTTACCTTCATGGAAATCAGCATGAATAAACTCATTATCATTCACCGCTAACGCCTGAGATGAGGTGCGGAAACGAACTAACCGCGCCACATACTGAAAGATGCGTTGTCGCCAATCTTCTTGGACTCGACTATAGTTAACCGGGTCAACCTGTTTATGATCCGCATGTTCATCCGTAATATCGAGATCTTGCTGATCCCCAAATTCATCCCCTGCCAAAATCATCGGAATACCAACAGCAGTTAAAAGACAGACGAATGCTAGCTTAATTCGGGGTTCAGTATCATAAACTCCATTATTAATTAGGTAGTTATAGAATCGCTCATTTCCCAAGCCGCCTACATCATGAGACGTTAGATAATTCACCGCTTGAGCGCTATCAGTGAAGCCGAGAAAACGGCAATCAATGAGTTTGCGGACACTCCATTCAAAACTAGAGTCATTAAACGCATTATTGCCTAAAATAACTTGTCGCAGAATCTGCTTGAACTTTTCGTTCCACAGTCCATCTAAACGATTTTGATGAACTAAGGCTAAGGGAACACTTAATTCTTCACCAACAACCAAAAAATGCTTACTTGAACCGCCCCGTTTTTCCCAAAGTGTGCGGGCGAACTCTCGAAAATGCTGCAAAAAGTCATAATTTCCTACATTATTAACACTATCCAGTCGCAAGCCATCCACCCGATAGTAGTCCAACCAATGAACCATATACGCTTTCATATATTCCCGGGCGGGTACAAACCAGGATTTTTTGCCAAGAATTGGATGATAGCCTTCAGTCCAATAGTTGTACTTAAATAAATCCCCGCCAAAACCATCACGACCGGCTTGTTCAGGATCACGTTTGGGATCACCTGCTGGTCGCCATTGAACATAAAAATCCAGAAAGTTGATGTTTTGATACGGATTATTTCGGGAAAACGCCATCACCATATCAACAAAGAAACGCATCCCCAATTGATGACACACTTTAATTAAATGGGCTAAATCCGTGGATGCAGTTGGCGCATCTTGACCTTCTGGATGTCCTAAATCAAAATCAGCCGCAAAAAAGTTAGCTGTGCCATATCCCCATTCCAGCTTGTCATCGCTATCGGCTGGGGGTAATAATTCTAAGGCGTTGACTCCTAGTTCCATCAGATGCGCTTTCCCTTCTGTTAACGCCTCAACATGGCAAAAATTAGGAGATGCAGTTTGAGGTTGCAACAAAGACAGCACATCCTCAAACGTACCGATTCCGACCTCTCGATTTTCCTCTGTTTTTCCTTGAGTCCAACGGGTTGGTAGTTCATAGATAACCAGTTGGTTGTTCGCAGGTAGAGTGTCTAATGGGGGATCTCCTTCCCAGTTCACCGTTTGTCCCCCCGGATCACAGGGCGTTAATGAGCCATTCTGATACAAAATAACACTAGCCGGATCATGACTGGCGATACCGCCTTCCTCGTCAGGAATGGGGGCGATTATCCGGCGGTCTACAGTTGTGGCGGTTGGATCGGTGCAATAGAGAACTTTGTTAATATTGTCTGGGTTATAGGGTTCAGTGTTGTGGATTTTAAACCAGTACAAGTAAACTTGCTCGTCTGTCAAACCACAGGCTTTAGCGGAGATTTCCCACAACTCTGGGAACTCTGGAGATTGGCTGAGGGGGTATTCCCCAACTTTCTCGAATCGATTTGAAGCCTTAGCTGAAGGTTTCGCAATGTAAACGCTGGGCGGTGGTTGGGATATACCCGGACGCCACAAGACGAAGTGGGTTTGCTTGCGGCTCAATAGATCGACGAGCATAGTATGGGTCTCCTGAATGGGAATCTTACTTTAGGTTGATCCGTACAACCGACCACCATTCTATTCTGGAGATTTAAAAAGTCAATTGTCGGGTTTCCCTTTAGCCACTGTAGGGGCGGATTTAGGTGGAATGGTACGGACTGGTATGCTGGTGGGTTTCGACTTCGCTCAACCCGCCCTCCTCACCAATAAGTGAACAACAAAACCCGCCCTCCCCACTAATAAATGAACAACAAAACCTACCCCATCTTTCCAAAACCAACCCAATCATGAGCCAACTGCAACATCGCTGGGTCGTCAATGCAGCCGAAGCCAAGGGACTCATCGAACAAAACGCCGCAACTGTGCTAGATGTCCGCCAGCCGATATCCTGGTTTTTCAGTCATGTTCCTGGTGCAGTTTGGTTGGGATGGTGGCAATTCTTAGAGCAACTGTTACCCCCGAACGGAAAACTGCTCAAAGACTCAAAGATACTCGAAGAAAAACTGCGGCGGTTAGGTATCTGTAACCGTAAACCTGTTATCGTGATTGGCAATCCTCCTAATAACTTTGGAGAAGAGGGGCGCGTGGTTTGGATGTTGCGGACTCTGGGACACCCGCAAGCGGCTTTCGTCAATGGCGGACAGGCGGCGCTGGTTTCTGTGGGAGTTCCCACGGTTTGGGGAGTGACTCGTCCAGAACCCGGAGACTTTGTGGTCAAACCTACACCCTTATGGACGATTCAGCGCCATCAACTGCAAGAAAATTTGACAACTCAAGCCTATTTAGTCATTGATAGTCGTTCACCAGAAGAATTTGCTGGCGCTACGCCCTACTGTGAAAAGCGGGGTGGACATATTCCTGGTGCTGTGCATTTCCATTTCCGGGATTTGATGGATAAAAAAGGGTACTTACTTTCCCCAGAGGAAATTATGACTCGGTTACATCAACGGGGATGCGATCGCGAGACTTCCATTGCTACCTATTGTACAGGCGGTGTGCGCTCTGCCTTTATTGTCGCGGTGCTAACTGAGTTGGGTTATTCCTGTGTGAAAAACTATCCTGGTTCGATGTGGGAATGGTCAGCTTATCCGGCTAGAACTCATCCACTAAATAAGTAATAACAAGTATCAACTGACATAGTAGCGAGCGAGACGCTCGCACTACAACAACGTTTCCTCGCCAGTCTTTAACATAATGATCAAAAAAAATAAATTTGAAGGATCTAAGCTGTCATGCATTTAAACTGTGATAAGAGCATTACCCTTATTTTTCAGTTTGCGCCCCCAGTTAATAACTAGCTTGTCTTCATTTAAAAGTTGATGCAACAAAGATTCTAACTCTTCAATGGATTCAAAAAGCCGAT
>NZ_JAVKEA010000051.1:0-116449 GCF_040221695.1 Coleofasciculus sp. E2-BRE-01
TGTCTCAGGCAAGACCTATTTGGGGAAAAGAGCCTGGGCGCACTCGCCGATGTGACTGAATTTCCTTTCCCACGTTACTTTGGAAAGGCTCGTACACCCAGGCTAATTGATGAGCTAAACACAGACCTGAATTCTTACATCTAATCAGTCCTTTCTTTTTATAGTTCATGCCACTACCGAGATCTTGAATAATCTCAAATTCCCATCCCTGTTTGGCACAGTAACTTTCTAAGACTAAAACTTGTCTATTTAGATCGTCTTTTTGGTCGTGACTAGATACTCTAGCATAACCAACGGTTAATTCGTTACCAGATTTATTACCAATTAAGTCAACAATATCGTATCGACGATGACCACCAGCTGTCCGAGAAGCTCGTATTTTGCCGTTGAGTTCCCATCGGTGCAAAGTTTTGACCGTCACACCTAGTAGAGTTGCTGCTTCTTGGGGCGTTAAACTAGACATTGTTTAATTATATCATAGAAAATGTCCAGTTATGTCACTAATTGTCTAGATATTTACCGACTGTTAGTTAACCCTGCTATCGCTGAAGGTGAGGACTTTCGCGATTACTGGACTGACACAGCTAAAATTGTGGAATAGATTTGACGTTTAACCCTGAATTTCGACAGGCTCAATTGCCGCGAAGCGACGCCCTGAGTGTGCCGAAGGGTCGAAGGGTTAAACCGGGCGCACGCCATGCGCCCCTACAATGCTAATCCACCAATTAAGGTGTGCCACGCCACTACGTTAAGGTTTCCGGTGACTTATTGTTTTGAGTTTAATCCTTACCAGCGCCAATTCCGACATCCCCTAACCACTCATCATGGCATCTGGAAAGTACGCGAGGGGATTATCCTGCGTTTGGTGGATGAAAAGGGGCGAGTGGGTTGGGGAGAAATTGCCCCACTTCCTTGGTTTGGTTCTGAAACCTTAGAACAAGCCCTAACCTTTTGTCAGCAGTTCCCGTCTCAGATTACATCAACCGATATTTTCTCGATTCCGGCTGAATTTCCCGCCTGTCAGTTTGGCTTTGAGTCAGCGTGGGATGGGTTAGTCGCAAGGAATGGGGGAGATGGGGGAGATGAGGGAGATGAGGGAGATGAGGGAGATGGGGGAGATGAGGGAGATGGGGGAGATGGGGGAGATGAGGGAGATGAGGGAGATGGGGGAGATGAGGGAGATGGGGGAGATGAGGGAGATGGGGGAGAGAGTCGTATTGAAACAGAAAAAACAAGCCTATCGTTACCCAATTCGTCGCTGAAATACAGTTATCTTTTGCCCACTGGAGAAGCCGCGTTAACCTCTTGGCAGGAAGGTTGGCAACAGGGCGATCGCACGTTTAAATGGAAAATTGGTGTAACCTCGATGGAGTCGGAACTGAAGTGGTTTGAACAATTGGTTCAAGCCTTACCCCCATCGGCTCAATTACGCTTAGATGCGAATGGGGGACTTACACAGAATCAAGCTCAACAATGGTTACAGGTGGCGGATCAGGCGGGAATTGTCGAGTTTCTGGAACAACCCTTGCCACCAGAGGAATTTGATGTGATCAAGGCAATGCAGGATCAGTATAAAACAGCGATCGCCCTTGATGAATCCGTTGCTACGTTGAACCAACTCAAAACCTGTTACCAGCAGGGATGGCGAGGAATCTTTGTGATTAAAGCGGCGATCGCGGGATCTCCAACACAACTCCGACAATTTTGTCAAGTCCACGATATCGACGTGGTTTTCTCCTCCGTCTTTGAAAGTGCGATCGCAAGAATAGCGGTTCTCAATTTAGCTGTAGAATTATCTCATCCCCATCGGGCAGTTGGGTTTGGAGTTAATCACTGGTTTGTCTAAGTGGATAGGCGTTTCAATTCTGTATTCCCTATTGCCTGTTGCCTATTCTCTATTCCCTTTGAGAAATTTAGAATCCAAATTCAACGGCTGAACAGCTTATGATTCAAGTCAAAACTAAACAACCCGAAGGACCCAAAGCCCCCAAATGGTGGCAAAAAATTCAGTGGATTACTAAGCCGCTGGATTACATGGATGCAGCAGGGCAACACTATGGTGATATTTTCAATGCCCCTGTTATTGGCAATCATTCCTGTATGTTGTTTGTCAGTCATCCCCAAGCCTTACAACAGATTTTCACCAACGATACCAAGCAATTTACAGCTCCTCCAGATAGACTTTTGCAGCCAATTGTTGGAGATCATTCAATATTTGTGTTAGAAGGCGATCGCCATCGTCGGGAACGCAAACTCTTAATGCCACCGTTTCACGGCGAACACATCCGAACTTATGGGCAACTTATTTGTGACCTAACGGATAAGGTAATGCAGCAAGTGCGTCCCGGTCAAATCTTTGTGGCTCGTTCTCTAGCTCAAGAAATTTCTTTAGAAGTTATCTTAAATGCTGTTTTTGGTATTCATGATCCAGAGCGATTTGGTCAACTGAAAGGGCTAATTGCTAGCATGATGGATCAATTTAAATCTCCCTTCACATCAGGATTACTTTTTTTTCCAGCCCTACAGAAAGATTGGACACCTTGGGGTGAATTCCGTCGCTTAAAGCAGCAAATTAGTCAGCTAATCTATGCGGAAATTCGAGAGCGCCGTCAACAGAAAGACTCTTCGGGTTCAGATATTCTCACCCTACTGTTATCGGCAGAGGATGAAGAAGGTAAACCCATGACAGATGAAGAATTGCATGATGAATTGTTTACTTTATTAGTAGCTGGTCACGAAACTACCGCTACTGCGATCGCGTGGGCGCTGTATTGGGTTTATCGATCGCCTGATGTGCAAAACAAGCTGTTGCAGGAACTGGATTCTCTGAGTCAAGAGGCCGATCCTGTGGACATTGCTCGTTTATCTTATCTCACAGCCGTGTGCCAGGAAAGCTTGCGGATTTATCCTGTGGCTGTCTTAACTGTACCGAGAGCCGTGAAAGAACCTGTTGAACTGATGGGATATCAGCTACAACCAGGAACCCGAGTTTATGGCTGTATTTATTTAACTCATCATCGCCAGGATTTATATCCAGAATCTCATCAATTTAAGCCAGAACGCTTTTTAGAACGCAAGTTTTCTCCCTATGACTTTTTCCCCTTCGGCGGTGGGATACGCCGCTGTATTGGTGAAGCTTTGGCATTCTTTGAAATGAAATTAGTCCTTGCCAAAATTGCCTCTCAGCATCAACTAACTCTGGCACAGCAGCAACCTGAGCAACCTCAGCGACGGAGCGTAACCCTAGCGCCTAGCACGGGTGTAAGGTTAATTATGCAAGGTAGGAGATAGGGGAACCAGGGTATTGGTAGGGGCGGTTTTAGGGATTAATTTCGTTTTTTTTCCTAACTGAAATGCAAAAACCGCCCTAATTTTTGGTTGGGGTGGGTTTAAGGAAATGAATTCTATTTTCATCGATATAAAACAGCGAAATAATGATTGGCTTATTGGTTTTGACAACAACCAATTCAAAGAAACAAATCAGAAATTATTTGATCAATTTTCTAACTTATCTCTATGTAAAACCGTTCCTAAGATTATTCTGGCTGAATCTAACCCTTGGCGATTCCTTGCTGCATTTAGCGCCGCTATTGCTGCCGATTGTTCAGTATTTTTGGGCAATCCCAACTGGACACAACCGGAATGGCAGCAGGTTTTAGCATTAGTTCAACCCGATTTAATTTGGGGAGATTTGTCACGGGTGATTCGTCAAGAGTCATTCGTCCAAAATAAGGGACAAGGGATAATCAAGACGGAACCGACAAGGGATGTCACTGAATTGGGCGTTTGTAGTAAGCGCTTGATTCGTGATGGCACTAAAGTGCCTACTACAAACCCTGATGGCACTAAAGTGCCTACTACGAACCCTGGAATAATGATTCCTACAGGGGGTTCCTCTGGTAAGATTCGCTTCGTGATGCACAGTTGGGATACTTTAATGGCGTCGGTGCGAGGGTTTCATCAGTATTTTGACCAGAAGCCAGTGAACTCCTTCTGTGTCTTGCCTGTGTATCATGTGAGTGGGTTGATGCAATTTCTGCGATCGCTAACCACAGGAGGACAACTGGTTATTCTACCCTTTAAAGAGGTGGTGGCGGGGAAGGGACGAGAGATTGACCCAAGGGATTTTTTTATTTCCCTAGTTCCAACTCAATTACAACGCTTACTCCGTGCGAATGCAGCAAATTGGTTATCTCAGTTTCACACGGTTTTGTTAGGTGGTGCGCCAGCTTGGGAGTCTCTCTTAACTGAGGCGAGACAACAGGGTATTCGCTTAGCGCCAACTTATGGAATGACAGAAACGGCGTCTCAAGTGGTTACTCTTAAACCAGACGCATTTCTAGCAGGGAATAATAGTTGCGGTCAAGTTCTCCCTCACGCCCACGTTACCATTCGCAGTACAACCGGGGAATTTTTTGGGACGCATCAAATCGGAATTGTCACGATTGCAGCAGAGTCTTTGGCATTGGGTTACTATTCTTCAGGAGATAAGGAAGATAAGGAAGGTGTAGAGTTAACTCAAAACCATGTCCTTGAGCGCAGCGAAAGAGGAATCAGGGCGAGTTTTGAGGAAACCACTGGCGCGAATCAAACCTCGTCCCTACAGACGAATAATGGCACATCTCTACACTTCCCCAATCACCAATCCCCAATCTCTAATAGTCATGCAACGCCTGATAAAATCCCAATGCTGCAATCCGATGATTTGGGATTTTTTGATGAGCAGGGGTATCTAACCATTGTCGGACGGCACAGTCATAAAATCATTAGCGGAGGTGAAAATGTTTTCCCAGCAGAAGTCGAGGCGGCTATTTTAGCCACCCAATTAGTGCGCGATGTGTGTGTGATTGGCATACCGCATAATTATTGGGGTCAAGCCGTTACAGCGGTTTACGTTCCTTGTGCATCGGACGTTTCTGTGGATATTTTAAAAGCCGCGCTGGTCAATCAGTTAAGTAGCTTTAAGCAGCCCAAATATTGGTTTCCTGTTGAACAATTACCCCGCAATGAGCAAGGAAAAGTAAATTATGAATCTGTTAAAACAACGGCTTTAGAATTTTTGCCTAGGGCTGAACCTGACAGCAAGCCCTAAATAGGGTCTGCTGAATAAGTCTGGTGGAGGGGGTAGGGAGCAGGGGAAGCAGGGGGAGCAGGGGAAGCAGGGGGAGCAGGGGGAGCTATAGTACATTTTCCCTGATAGCGGTGCAAGGGTATAAAAGGGTTAAACCCTTTTTTCTTGAACAGAAACAAATATCAATGCCACTCAAAGCCTTGATAGCTAAGGGTTCCTGACTTGTGCAGCAAGCTCTAAATAATGACTTTGCCAATCATTAAAACCCCCTGATCTGCTCGCAGATAGGGAACAGACGTACCCTTAAACCCGGTAATAAATGGCTTGTGATGCAACTGCCAATAGCTGGAACTCATATCATTGGCGATCGATTTTAAAGCCCTAAGTTCTTCCACCAGTTCAGTGGCGAGTTCGTTAATCCGATTGGCATGATCATAAGCCTGTTGAGTGGCGATCTCTACCTCATCAGCGAAGGTTAAGGGTTGCTTGGGTTTGGCGAGAGGCTGTAGTTGTTGCTGTTTTTGCTCCAACTGCGCCTGCAACGCCGCGATCGCATTATCAATTCCTTGGACTTCGGCGGAAACCTCTGCGGCTACCCTTGCTTGATGACGATAAGCCGCCGCGATCGCTTTGGGTGAATTATTCTCCGGTTGAACCTCCTGATTGGTTAGAGTATCCCGTTCTTGACGTAGTGCCTCGAGTTGGGAGCGAATTGCCTCAATTTCTGCTTGTATCTGATCCATCCTGATTCCACGTTGTCTTATAAAGATACTTTTTTCTTGGTGCGGGTCTACTACCTTTACATAACACAATCGTTACATAACACATAAGTAGGGACACGGCAGTGCCGTGCCCCTACTTGTTTCGTAAATGCGAGTTGACCTGATAATCTGGAGAGTCAACTTATTCAACTATACCCAGCAAAGGTTGGGCTTTGGCTTTGGGTAGGGATGGTGCGTTGAATTTACCAGAATACAGCTTTGTCCGTTCTTGTGCAATGACTGGCAAAACTTGACGAACTTGAGCCGTTACCGCCACGGTTTTGACATCATAGGTTTGGGTAGCAACCTTGGGATATAAACCAATGCCGACGATGGGGATTAACAAGCACAGGGCGACAAAGATTTCCCGTGGGTTGGCATCCCCGAAATAGTTATCCATAGAGAACTCCATCTTAGCTGTGCCGTAGAACACTTGGCGCAGCATGGAAAGTAGATAGATGGGAGTGAGGATTAATCCCACGGCAGCTAACAGTACCATGACGACTTTAAAGGATGAATTGTAGGCATCGCTAGTAGACATGCCCAGGAAGATAGACAATTCTCCGACAAACCCACTCATCCCCGGTAATGCTAGAGACGCCATTGCACCAGCCGTAAACAGGGCAAATACTTTAGGCATTTGTTTTGCCATACCCCCCATATTTTCCATTTCCAGAGTATGGGTGCGATCATAAGTGACACCTGACAGGAAGAATAACGCGGCGGCAATTAATCCATGAGAGATCATTTGTAGCATTGCGCCATTTGTACCTAATGCCGTAAAGGAGGCAATACCAACTAGGACAAATCCCATGTGGGAAATAGAAGAATACGCCAAGCGCCGTTTCAGGTTATTTTGAGCAAAGGCAGTCAACGCCCCATAGATAATATTGACGACACCTAAAACAGCCAGCACTGGGGCAAAGCGAATATGGGCATCAGGCAGCATTTCCATATTCATCCGGATCAATCCGTAGCCTCCCATCTTCAGCAACACACCCGCTAAAATCATCGAGACAGGGGCAGAGGCTTGAGAGTGAGCATCAGGTAACCAGGTATGTAAGGGGAAAATCGGTAATTTTACGCCATAAGCAATTAACAAGCCTGCATAAACCGCCAATTCCATTCCCATGGGGTAATGCTTTTGGGCAAGCTGTTGCATATCAAAGGTAAAGGTGTCGCCATAGAATGCCATGGCTAATGCCGCGACGAGAATGAAGATAGAACCTGCGGCGGTATAAAGAATAAACTTAGTCGCGGCATAGAGGCGCTTTTCTCCACCCCAGATGGAAATCAGCAGATACACGGGAATCAGTTCTAATTCCCACATTAAGAAGAATAATAGTAAGTCCTGAGCCGCGAAGACGCCAATCTGGGCGCTATACATCACCAGCATCAAGGCATAAAACAGACGAGGCTTACGGTTGACTTTCCAAGATGCCAGAATAGCGAGGGTAGTGACTAAGCCTGATAACGCAATTAAGGGCATAGAGAGTCCATCGACTCCGACTGACCAGTTTAAGCCTAGTTGGGGAATCCAGGAATAGGTTTCTTGGAGTTGGAACTGAGAGTTTTGTAAATCGTAGTGACGCCAAAAGGCATGGATGGTGAGGAGGAAGTTTGCCATGCCAACCCCTAGAGCATACCAGCGGACGGTTTTACCTTCTTTGTCAGGGATTAGGGGAATCGCTAGAGACGCCAGTAGGGGCAATAAGATAATCGTCGTTATCCAGGGAATCTGACTGCCAATCATGACTAAGGATATATGCTTATCGTTAATGTTGGTTACATTGTATTAAGTTTCGTAAAGGTTTGAGAAGAGGAGAAACACAAGCATACCAAATCTTCACAATAAACAGGACTAATACAAAGTTTCTCTGGAATTCAGGTTGAGGAACATCTAACATCACAAATTATTCAAATTGTCAACAATTGAATCCTTGGCTACCGATCGCCCTCACGCGATTCAGGTGGTTGCCGGGAATGGAGCCGGATCGATCAATACAGGTATCACTTGTGGGGTTAAACATTTGCAAATGACTAATTTACAAAACAATCAAACTGTTTCCTGTTTCCTGTTCCCTGTTCACTGTTCACTGTTCCCTGTTCCCTCAATTTGATGATAAAGTTTTCTCAAAACCCAACCCGCCTACGTGAGAGAGTGTTCAGTTTTGAGTGACTTATGACTGATAAATCCGGTACAGGATATCGAATCGAACAGGATTCTATGGGGGAACGACAAATCCCCAGCCATGCCTACTACGGGATTCAAACCCTACGGGCAATTGAAAATTTTCCCATCAGCGGGATTAAACCCTTACCCACCTATATCGACGCCTGTGTACTGATTAAAAAAGCCACTGCGATCGCGAATGGTAATCTAGGCTGTATTCCCCAAGAGATTAGCCAAGCGATTGTCCAAGCGGCGGATGAAATCCTCAAAGGGCAATGGCGGGATCAATTTGTCGTCGATGTTTACCAAGCGGGCGCTGGTACATCCCACCACATGAATATTAATGAGGTGCTGGCAAATCGGGCATTGGAAATTCTGGGTGATGAGAAGGGGAACTATAAGCGGGTTAGTCCCAATGATCACGTCAATTATGGACAATCCACCAACGATGTCATCCCCACAGCGATTAGAATCGGGGCGCTGTTGGCTTTAGAACATACCTTGTATCCCGCCCTATCTGATGCGATTACCGCCCTGGATAACAAAGGCGATGAATTCCAAGATGTAGTTAAATCTGGCAGAACCCATCTCCAAGACGCTGTACCTGTACGCCTGGGGGAAGACTTTCGGGCGTGGGCGCAAATTCTCACCGATCATACCACTCGGATTGAACGAGCCTCAGAAGATTTAATGGTACTGGGGTTAGGTGGAAGTGCAACAGGAACGGGATTAAACACCCATCCCGATTACCGCCATCAGGTTGCCCAAATTCTTGCCCAACTGGTAGATCAACCCCTCAAATCTGCCCCCCATCTCATGGCAGCGATGCAAAGTATGGCACCATTTGTTAATGTATCGGGCAGTTTACGCAATTTGGCACAGGATTTAGTCAAAATTTCCCATGACTTGCGGCTAATGGATTCGGGACCCAAAACTGGATTCAAGGAAATTCAACTTCCCCCGGTGCAACCAGGATCATCGATTATGCCAGGAAAATATAATCCGGTGATGGCGGAAATGACCTCTATGGTATGCTTTCAGGTGATGGGGTATGACAGCGCGATCGCTCTGGCGGCTCAAGCGGGTCAATTGGAGTTGAATGTGATGATGCCGCTGATTGCCTATAATCTGATTCACAGTATTGAAATTTTAGGCAATACCCTATCTGCCTTAACCCAAAAATGTCTAACGGGAATCACAGCCCGACGCGATCGCTGTTTGGACTACGCCGAAGGGAGTCTCGCATTAGTTACCGCCCTGAATCCCCACATCGGTTATCTAAACGCGGCGGCTGTCGCCAAGGAATCCCTAGAAACAGGCAAATCTCTACGGCAAATCGTACTCGATAAAGGATTGATGAGTGCTGAAGACTTAGCCAAGGTACTCGATCTTGATAAAATGAGTGCCTTGTCGTCTAACCAATGACAAAGGACGAATGACGAATGACAAAGGACTAACCATGCAAAGTCAAGATAGTTTTACTCAAATCACCTTGCATTACATCAATGGCGAAACCGAATCCTTTGATATTCCGGTGACACCAGAAGCCTTTAGCGAACAACTTGCCGATTTCCTCAGTCAACCGTGGTTAACCCTGCATCTGTTTGATCAAACAGTACTGATCCTCACCGCACAAATTGTCAAAGTGGAAGTGACACCCCAGCTTACTCAACTGGAAGGGGATGGGGTTTTCTTTGATTGTCAACGAGTCACGGCTCTGTCCCGTGGCGCGAAGGTCTAAGATAAACTAAAGCTATTTCACGACACTTATGTCTAGCGTTAGTTTAATTCGGACAGATTCCTATAACCAAAAGCCATTGAGAACCGCCGTAGAAACCTTGCTGGAACCATTGGGCGGGATTAGGGCATTTGTCAAATCAGGCGATCGCGTCCTCCTCAAGCCTAATCTGCTGACGGCTGGGCGTCCGGGAAAAGAATGCATTACTCGCCCCGAACTGGTTTACACTGTCGCCGAGTTGGTCAAGGAAGCGGGGGGTCAACCGTTTCTGGGTGATAGTCCAGCCTTTGGTACAGCTAAGGGGGTAGCACAGTCGAATGGCTATTTGCCGATGATGGAGGAACTGAATATCCCCATTGTCGAATTCCATGGTCAGCGTTATCAAACGGTTAGCCATACCTTTAACCACCTGCGCCTGTGTAAAGAAGCGATGGATGCGGATGTGGTGATTAATTTACCCAAGCTGAAGTCTCACACCCAGTTAACTCTGACGCTGGGGGTTAAGAATTTATTTGGCTGCGTCCCTGGTAAAATGAAAGCCTGGTGGCACGCAGAAGCAGGTAAAGATGCCCTACGGTTTGGGGAAATGTTAGTGGAAACGGCGCGGGCAATTGATCCCAGCTTGACGATTCTGGATGCGATCATCGCTCATGAGGGTAATGGTCCGAGTGGGGGAGAACCCCGACGCTTGGATACTCTAGCGGCGTCGGCGGATGTATTTGCTTTGGATTGTGCGATCGCGAATTTACTCAATGTCGATCCGACTCAAGTCCCCACTCTAGCCGCCGCGATGAACTTAGGGTTAAATCCAACTCTGGACACTTTAGATTTTCCTCACCTGCACCCAGCCGATATCAATGTACTCGATTGGAAGCTACCGGATAGGTTAATGCCGATTGATTTTGGGATGCCTCGCCTGATTCGCTCCACATTTAAGCATTTTTACATCCGGTGGATCAAAGAACCAATGGGCGTGTATGCTCATCGCTAATGTGATAATTGTCGTATCATTTTTGAGCAAAATTTAACATTTAAAACTCAAAAAGGGATTATTTGGTAAACATTGTTACAGTCTCCCAAGAAGGAAAGAACGTAATCTAATACTACCCTCCGATTGCTTAATTCCACCGCCTAGTGTTAGAGGCGGTTTTTTGTATTTTCTGACTGGAATTAGACTAGATTAGGTGTTTACGGTTAGGTTTTTAGTTAGGAAAATTAAATGTCACATTTGATACGTAATCCCTAATCAATAGAGTTTTATTAAGCTGACTTTTTACAGTATTTTTTGCTGAAAAATATGGTAAAGTGGGAAAGGTAAAGTTGTGAATTTGAGTCAACTCACCATTCTTTGATCTCCTGGATTAGACGTCGTATCCCTACGCTAACGTACCGTTGGACTTGCCGAGCTTGACTAAGGCTCTTCCTTGTCTCCTTTGTCTCCTTTCTAAGAGAGGGTCAGAAACTTCTGCGAGGATGCACGAGGACTCACCTCAATCTGTCTCGTCAATCTGTCTAAGGTCAGTTGTTTGGGGAAAACAGATGTCCTAAGTCATAAAATGTAAGGTTTTATGCGAATTGTTTACTAGAAAACAATTATTGATAAAAAAACTTGTTAAAATAGACGCCATGGGGTTTCATAGTGTACCCCATTTTCAGATCAATTCTCAATTGACTCAAGTTCCGATCAAAACCTCATTTATGGAATCAAGCGGCTCGTCTGCCAACTCTTCTGAACCCCATCCTCATAGGTGGGCAGAAATTATAGGTGCGGTAATGGCTTTTTTAACTCTGACCTTACCTTTCTTAGCCATTGCTTATTACTCGTCTGGCAGCTTAGATGTTTTGCCGACAACACCCTACTCACTGCCAAGGTCAGAAATAAACAATTGGCAAAATTATTAAATAACAAAATAACGATGAAATAATTAATAAACAAGGATGGCGGATACCAAATTCGAGTTGGCGGGATAAATCCGATCATGTCCGCCTAAAGCATCATCTGAGGTTTTGGCGCACGGCTAATAGATACCAAATGTCCCCTGTGGTACTTGGTATCACGGAAGGTTTTGGACAGTCCCAGCAACGTTGTATAACAGAAAAGGCACAGGTCAAAAATCAAAGCGAACCGCTACCTGTGCTGGCTTGACCTTGACAATCTTGGATAGTTAGGTCATCCCATCTGCTGTGTCGCTTACACGATTTAGTCATGGATTTATCACGCATTGTAAGTCAACCCAAACCGGGACTGATCAACGTTTTAATTGAAATTCCAGCCGGGAGTAAAAACAAGTACGAGTACGACAAAGATTTACAGGCTTTTGCCCTTGATCGAGTCTTATATTCCTCGGTGCAATACCCTTATGATTACGGCTTTATCCCAAACACCTTAGCCGATGATGGCGACCCCCTTGATGGTATGGTGATGATGGATCAGCCTACCTTTCCGGGTTGTGTGATTACCGCCCGTCCCATTGGTATGCTGGAGATGATTGACTCAGGCGATCGCGACGAGAAAATCCTCTGTGTTCCTGACAAAGATCCACGCTATGCTCAAGTGAAATCCCTTAAAGATGTTGCCGAGCATCGGTTGGATGAAATTTCTGAATTTTTCAAGACTTACAAAAATCTGGAGAAAAAAGTCACGGAAATTCTAGGCTGGAAGGATATCAAGGAGGTTATGCCACTGGTTGAGAAGTGCGTCGCCGCCGGGGACAAGGCTGGCAGATAGTCCCGTAGCCTCAGTAGTGGTTGGGTTATAAAACATCCGTGTCAACTTAAGCTCAACCCCTCTCCCACGCCAGCCCTCACCCCCAGCCCCTCTCCCAAGCTTGGGAGAGGGGAGCAATAGGGGAGCAAGAGAGTCCGGTTCCCCTTCTCCCGTGCAACAAAAGCGAAGCATCCTCTGTCCTCCCCCCTCTTGTAGGGGGGAACGAGGGGGGTGGAGTTGGGGTTAGGGGATGAGGGGGAAAATTGAGAGGAGTAGACAGACACGGCTTAAAACCTCGTCAGTATTGGTTTGCACCTTAAGTTGACACCAGTGGGTAACCCAACCCCTACTCATTGCTTTTTGTGACAGAACTCACAAGTCCAGTCCACCAAACACGCTAAAATTAACAGACTTGAGAGAAACTTCCTGATCGGAATCAGGGTGCTAGAAAATTCAACCTAGGGGAAAGCTATAAATTCATCGTTGTTTTTGTACAAGCTCTCCCAACCAAATTTCCTTTAAAAATACCTAATTTGCTCCCTTGGACACAAAAGCCTTAGCGACTATCTCACCGAAAGTACCCTTATCTGAGTATCATATAGTGGAAATTGCTTGGTGTGAAGCTTGGCTAAGGGCAGCTCACTTAATTGAACGATGCCAGATTCTGATCCAGCGTCACCCAGTCCCCGCACATCTAATGTTATAGCCAACATGGTAACTGGCCCTACCGTCAATTTTGTTGTCCAATTTTGGGGCGTTCGAGGTAAAGTTTCGGCTCCAGGAAAAGAAACGGTACGCTATGGTGGCAATACCTCCTGTGTAGAAATGCGTGTCGGTTCCAAACGCCTAATTTTTGATGGGGGGAGTGGTTTGCGACTTCTCGGCAACCATTTACTCCGTCAAATGCCCCTAGAAGCTTACCTCTTCTTCACCCACTGCCACTGGGACAGCATTCAAGGATTTCCATTTTTTACACCTGCCTTTATTCCCGGCAATTGTTTCCACATCTATGGTGCAAGGGCGACTAACGGAGACTCAATCGAAAAGCGCTTAGGGCGGCAAATGTTAGCGCCTAATTTTCCCGTTCCCCTCCAAGTCATGCAATCGGAGCTAAAATTTTACGAACTGGGTTCGGGGGATAAAATCACCGTGGATGATTTGGTCATTGAAGCCGTTTTACTCAACGCTGCATCCCACTCAATGGGCTACCGAGTCACCTGGAACGGTCATTCTGCCGTCTATGCGATCGCTCACTCCCAATCACCGGATCAACTGGATCAAAATTTGTTGCACTTAGCCCGCCATGCTGACTTGCTCATCTTGGATGCTCCCTGTAATATTCATGCAGATGATTCTCTAAAACCTTCGCCTTTAGACTGGCAAGACCAACTCTGGAAAACCGGTTTAGCTACAGCTAAAGCCGCAGGAGTTAAACGAATTGTCATGTCTCACTACCATCCTGACCATGATGATGAGTTTCTTGAATGGATGGAATCCCACGTGAAATCGGTCTTTCCCAATGATGTATTGGCTCGTGAGGGTATGGTTATACCAGTTTGTTAATCAGAGACGTTTTGACACTTTAAGCAAAATAATTTATATTAACATAATTGATTTGTATTTGAGCCAAGAAAAACTAACTCAAATACCTCATTGCGGTTATTCCCAAACGAAAAAGAAAGTTCAAGCGCACTGACCATATTGGCAGGTAACGGAATAGGTGTAACAATCAAACGCTTCATCACATCAGGGGCTGAAAAGCAAATAGTAAGCTGATATCGCCAAGCGAGTCGCTTTAGATCAGTAGGTTGGTGGACATAACCCCAACTAGGTTAACTGTTGTAAACATTCCTCAAATCCTTACATAAACGTAGCTTGCTTCTCGCTCAAGCGAGTATGACTATCCCCGCCGTTAATTTTGATTTTTCCCACCTACTTAGTCGTACCACTCCGCCAAAGTCGCCAGTCTCCTAGGGTTTTACGACAGGAGCGAGACGATTAATGAGAATAGGTGTAGAATCTTTGCCATGCCTCACGACTAGTGGTCGATCGAACAGACGACTCTATTCATGAGCAACGATAATTACCTCACCATGTTTCTCGATAATTAGCCTCTTTATTTTTTATAAATGAACAAGATGATTGGTGTTAATTCCAACGGGCAAATTCTATTCACTTCTATAGCAGCATTGTGGGCGGCGTTTTGGCTAACTCCCTCGGTCAACGCTCAAACTCTGCCTATCCTCACAAACACTAAGTCTTCAGCCGATCAGGGCTTGTCTCTCACAAAGGCAGAAGATTCCATCAAGGCAGAAGGTAGGGAACAGAGGGCAGCAGGTAAGCAGTCAGGTGGCAAGATCGAAGGACATGATAACTGTTTAGGCGGACATGAGATCAGCCATTCAACCCTCAGTCAGGGCGGGTTTTGCCCAAACGTTACTATCTATAGGCAAACGACAGTCCCTAAACCTGCCCCTACAAACCAGGTTTCCGATGCACCTAGGGTTGGGTCAATACTCAACACCCAACACTCAACATTCAACGCTCAAGTTCCCGATCGCACCACTCCCCGTGACAGTCCCTCAATTCCTGAACTCCCTCCGCCTCAAGACATTGAGCCACCGCCTCCCTCAAGGCAACCAGAAGCCACACCCTCTCCCACACTACCTCCCCCCGAACAGCTTCTCGAACCCCCTGAATTTTCACCGACAACGCCGGAGACGCCTGAGGGTGTCACAAGCGAGCAAATTACGGTGAACCAATTTGAATTCATCGGTAACACCGCCTTTAGTGATGAAGAGTTAGCCAAAGTAACGGCGGAGTTCACCAATCGCCCGATTACCTTTGCTGAACTCCTAAATGCTAGAACGGCTGTCACCCAGTTGTACGTGGACAACGGCTATGCCACATCGGGTGCCTTTATTCCACCTCAACCCCTAACCCAAGACACCGTAACCATTGAAATTGTCGAAGGTGGAATTGAAGAGATTCAGGTGAATGGGCTGCGCCGTCTGCGTCCCAACTATGTGCGATCGCGGATTGCCGTGGCGAATCCCAAACCCCTGAATGTACCGCATTTACTAGAATCCCTGCGTCTTTTGCAACTCGATCCCCTGATTGAAAATGTCTCGGCTGAACTCTCAACGGGTTCTGGTCCGGGTACAAGCTTATTAATTGTCGATATTATCGAAGCCAACACTTGGAGTTACCAACTCGTTGCCAACAATGGACGTTCCCCTAGTGTGGGTAGCTTCCGACGTGGGGCGTCCATCACCCAAGCCAATTTACTCGGATTCGGTGATGGCGTAACCCTCAGCTATACCAACACCGATGGTAGCGACGAGATTGAATTTAACTATACCCTACCCGTTAATCCGCGTAATGGCACGGTTAGCTTTAGCTTTAGCAATACCTCCAGCGAGATTATTGAAGATCCATTTAACCTTCTCGATATCCAATCCGACTCCACCAGTTTTGACCTGACGTTTCGTCAACCCCTCCTGGAAACGCCAACCCAAGAATTGGCAGTGGGTTTAACCGCATCCCGACGCAATACCAAAACCGTTTTCTTAGAAGAGTTGGTGGGAGAAGAAGTGGGTTTCCCCTCGCTGGGTGCTGATGAGGATGGACGGATTCGGGTTTCAGCCCTACGATTCTTTCAAGAGTGGACTCAACGAGGGGCTAGTGAAGTCTTTGCCCTACGCTCTCAGTTTAATTTGGGTCTGGGTATCTTTGATGCCACAGTCAACGATGATGAGCCGGATAGTCGCTTCTTTTCCTGGCGGGGTCAAGCCCAGTGGGTAAGACTTTTAGCCCCGGATACATTACTGGTGCTTCGCGGTGATCTTCAACTGGCGGCTCAAGATTTGTTACCCGTTGAGCAGATTGGGTTAGGGGGTTTAGGGAGTGTGCGCGGCTATCGCCAAGATATTCGACTCACGGATAATGGTGCCTTTGCCTCGGCGGAGGTGCGGCTGCCCATTTTACGCATTCCTGAGTGGGACGGTATTTTGCAGGTTACTCCCTTTGTGGATGTTGGCACAACCTGGAATAACGGCGAGATCGAAGATCCTGACCCCAGTAGCTTGGCAGCGTTAGGGTTGGGACTACAATGGCAACAAGGCGATCGCATTACCGCTCGCTTAGATTGGGGGATTCCCCTGATTTCAGTCGATTCGGAGGATGATACTTGGCAAGAAAATGGCGTATATTTTTCGATAACGATTAATCCGTTTTGATAATTTTTATCTGATGACTGGTCATCCTTTTATTATTTCAACCCAATTTCTAAAAGAACACCTTGATGATCCGCCAGTGGTTGTCATTGATTGTCGTTTTGCCCTTGCTGATCCGCAACAGGGATATAAAGAGTATCAGACGAGTCACATTCCGGGAGCGTATTACTTGGATTTAAACCAAGATCTGTCTGCCCCTGTGGAACGTCATGGCGGGCGTCATCCCTTACCTGATCCCAACCGAATTGCCCAAAAACTTGCCGCGATTGGGGTCAGATTCGGTGACACCTTAGTCGTGGCTTATGATGATTCCCGTTTTGCGTTTGCGGCGCGTCTGTGGTGGTTACTGCGTTACCTGGGACACGATCGCGTCGCGGTACTGGATGGTGGCTGGGGCGCATGGCAATCTCAAGGGTATCCGGTAACTGATGCGATACCGGAACCTCAACCGGGGCAGTTTGTGCCGCAAGTGCGCTCTGACTGGGTGGTTGATATCAACGGGATCAAAACTCGGAAAGATTTACCTGAAGTGGCTTTGGTTGATTCACGGGCACGCGATCGCTATTTAGGAGAGCATGAACCGATTGACCCCGTTGCGGGACATATCCCTGGAGCGATTAATTACCCTTGGCAAGAGGTAACGAATGCTCAAAGCTATTTACACTCCCCTGATCAGCAAAAACAGCGATGGCAGGATATCCAAGATAAATCAGACATCATTGTCTATTGTGGCTCTGGAGTCACCGCCTGCGTGAATCTCTTATCTCTGGAATTAGCTGGAACGGGAAGGGGTAAGCTTTATGCCGGAAGTTGGAGCGACTGGTGTTCTTACTTAGGGTCTGCTGAATAAGTCTTGTGGTGGGGAGAGGGAATAGGGAATAGGGAATAGGGAACAGTAAAGAATGTCCTAGGCGTGACTTTCCTTATACCCCACGGTAGAATTATGCTTATATCAGTATGTTTAGGAAAAAATATGTAATATTATCACACTTGTTCATGAACCGCGCCTTACTTCGAGAAGACGCGGATTGGCAGAGGGAACCTGTCAGTAGAGACGCGCCATGGCGTGTCTGTACATGAATAGGGCATGAGTTGTTAGGGGATAACCACTTCTAAGCACTTCTCTAGCTTGGATTAAATGTAGGTTCAGGAATCTCTGAAAACTGGGTAAATCCAGGACACACCCTTATCAATGCCTTAAGAGACGTAAACATTTACACGAATGGATTATCTCTATGAATCGTGTTCCAGTAGTTAGCAAAGAAGGAAAACCACTGATGCCTACCAAGCCATCCAGGGCTAGACGGTGGGTCAAAGAAAGTAAGGCGGTGGGGAAGTGGTCAGACTTAGGGGTTTACTATGTTCAACTGACTTCACCGCTATCGGCAGAGGAAGTACAACCAATTACTGTTGGAGTCGATCCGGGTAAGTCCTACTCCGGTGTCGGTGTCCAGTCCGCTAAATGTACCCTGCTGCAATTGCACCTTATTCTTCCGTTTGGGCGGGTTAAAAAACGGATGGAAACCCGCGCCATGTTACGACGGTCTCGACGTTCTCGACGAATCAACAGGGATGTCCCGTTCAAACAACGTAACCATCGGCAATGCAGATTTGACAATCGCAAACAATGCAAACTTCCTCCATCCATTAAAGCCTCCCGGCAGTTGGAGTTACGGACAGTTACCGAATTAGCGGCTATCTTTCCGGTAACAGCGATTGGGTATGAACGGGTTAGAGCCGATGTAGATCAGACCAAACGCAAACGTGCCAAATCGGGCAAGGGCTTCTCCCCAGTGATGACAGGTCAGAATTGGGCAATATCCCAAATGGAAACAATCGCCCCCGTCTATGTCCGCGAAGGTTGGCAAAAGGATGGGAACGGTACATCCCAACTCCGAACCCAGCTAGGGTTAGAGAAGGACAAGATTAACAAGTCCATAGCCAAACCGGAAACCCATGCAGTTGATGGGGTGACGTTGGCTTGCGGGTATTTTGTCAGATATGTCCCGTTCACTGGCTCTAACTCCCAGGGTTACACCCATAAGGGTAGCGTTAACGTGACCCCTTCCCCTTTTAAAATCATCACCCGTCCTGGTGCGCCGCGTCGAGGGAAAGAGTATGGATTCTTCCGTCGTCAATTGCACTTTGAAGTCCCAGATAAGTCGGGAGTAAGGAAGCGTAAGGGTGGAACGATTACCCCGTTTGGTCTTAGGATTGGTGATTTGGTTAGAGCCGAAAAAGCCGGGAAAGTCTACATTGGCTACGTCAGCGGGTTTACCGATACCAAAAAGACTCAGAATTTTTCCGTTTGCGACTACACATGGAAACGTATTGGGCAATTTGCCCCCAGTAAAGTCGAGTTAATCAGGAGGCATAACGGTTTATGTGTAGCGTAAAAAGAGTTGGATGCCTCCATTCTTCCAGCATCCCGCTATCTCTCCCCATCTTGCTTACGCGCTACGCGCACGCAAGCGAACGCTGAAGATGGGGACTTCCGCGAACACGTTGACTTGAATGCAAGGAAGCTTGCTGTTACTGGCGATTCATCCCTAACTAACTCTGATCGGGTATAGTTGGGGATGAATCGCTGAATTCGATAAAGTACATCTACAGCTAATGGGTTGGTGTTATTCTCAAGCCTGAGAATAGCTTGAAGATAGCCCCCTGTCTACATCCTATAGAGTTGCTAAGGTTTTCTAAAGCAGAGAGAAATCTAGCGACAGGAGTTTCTTTGCCAGGGGATTGAACTTGGAGGTGAGAGAGTAAGAACATTTAGATAGCGCTAAAACGCTTAGGAATTACGCCGATAGACTAACTATCAGCCAATATTTAGATTAAAATTGCTAAAATAAGAAGTTCACTTAAATTTCCCAAAACTATTAGGTCTGAGTTTATATGCCTTGCTCGATGAACCGTATTTCTATTTTTGTTGATGGGAATAATATGTTCTATGCTCAACAAAAAAATGGCTGGTTCTTTGATCCAAAGCGGGTCTTAGAATATTTTAGAAAAGAACCCCATATTGTTCTGGTTAATGCATTTTGGTATACCGGATTAAAAGATCCCCAAGATCAGCGCGGATTTAGAGATGCCTTAATTAGCCTAGGTTACACCGTCCGAACTAAAATTTTAAAAGAGTATTATGATGATAGTTCGGGTCGCTACTCCCAAAAAGCTAATCTTGATATAGAAATTGTTGTTGATATGTTTAATACTGTAGAACAGTATGACCGAGTTATTCTGTTTAGTGGAGATGGTGATTTTGAACGGGCAATCGAGTTGCTGCGTTCAAAAAATACTCACATTACAGTCGTATCAACGGAAGGAATGATTGCTAGAGAATTAAGAAATGCTACAGATCGGTATATCGACTTAAATGATATACGTGATTATATCGAGAAAACGGATTCTTGATTAATCACACAAACTAGCCCTTATGATTTAACTCATTGAAGATTAACGAGTTCTGACTGGAGACAATCAAATGAACACACAACCCAATCGAATTATTATTTTTGATACCACGCTGCGCGATGGCGAACAGTGTCCTGGAGCCACATTAAATGTAGAGGAGAAACTGACGATCGCACGGCAACTAGCACGACTCGGTGTGGATGTGATTGAAGCGGGTTTCCCCTATGCCAGTGTCGGTGACTTTGACGCGGTGCAAAAGATTGCTCAAACCGTTGGCGTCGAGTCAGGACCGACAATTTGTGGGTTAGCCCGAGCCACTCGTCAGGATATCGAAGCCGCCGCCAAAGCCCTCAAACCTGCTGCCCATGGGCGAATTCATACATTTATCGCCACATCTGATATTCATCTAAAATATAAACTGAAAAAGACTCGACAAGACGTATTGGCGATCGCAGAGGAAATGGTAGCGTATGCCAAATCCTTTGTCGAGGATGTGGAGTTTTCCCCCGAAGACGCAGGGCGTTCTGATCCAGAGTTTCTCTACGAAGTGCTAGAACGTGCGATCGCGGCGGGGGCGACAACGGTGAATATTCCCGATACCGTAGGCTACACCACCCCCACTGAGTTTGGCGGATTGATTCGCGGGATTAAAGAAAATGTCCCCAATATCGACCAAGCGATTATCTCCGTTCATGGTCACAATGACCTAGGATTAGCCGTTGCCAACTTCCTGGAAGCGGTGAAAAATGGGGCGCGACAGTTAGAATGTACGATTAACGGCATTGGCGAACGGGCAGGAAATGCCGCCTTAGAAGAACTCGTCATGGCATTACACGTCCGGCGGCAATTTTACAACCCCTATTTGGGACGCCCTCCGGAGTCAGAGGAATCATTAACCAATATTGACACGCGCCAGATTTACAAAACCTCGCGGTTAGTCTCGAATTTAACCGGAATGTTAGTGCAACCGAATAAGGCAATTGTCGGTGCTAACGCCTTTGCCCACGAATCGGGAATTCACCAAGATGGCGTCCTCAAAAATAAGCTGACTTACGAAATCATGGATGCCAAGTTAATCGGTTTAACTGATAATCAGATTGTCTTGGGTAAGCATTCTGGGCGCAACGCCTTCCGCAGCCGCCTGAAGGAATTGGGGTTTGATCTGTCCGAGACGGAGTTGAATAAGGCATTTGTCCGGTTTAAAGAAGTGGCGGATAAGAAAAAAGAGGTATCGGATTGGGATTTAGAGGCACTGGTTAACGACGAAATCCGCCAAGTTCCCGAACTCTTCCATCTGGAATTAGTCCAGGTATCCTGTGGGGATCATGCTCGTCCCACGGCTACTGTAACCTTATGCACCCCAGAAGGTGAAGAATTGATGGATGCGGCGATTGGAACCGGTCCAGTGGATGCGGTATATAAAGCGATTAACCGGGTGGTGAATGTTCCCAACGAACTGATTGAATATTCGGTGCAGTCAGTGACAGCCGGGATTGACGCCCTAGGGGAAGTCACAATTCGGCTACGGTATAACAGTCGCGTTTTTTCCGGTCATGCTGCCAATACCGATATTATTGTGGCATCAGCCCAAGCCTATGTGAATGCCCTGAACCGACTCTATGGTTGGTTACAGGGGCAAGGTCAACAAGAGAGCGATCGCGAGACAGATAAAGCGGTAGCCTCAGTTTAATCCTCCTTACCAGATCCCTGACTTCTTGGAGAAGTCAGGGATCTAATTTATAATCCAGTCCGCGCAGGCGGACTTTGTTTGTGTAGCAGCGATTTTAATCGCCGTGGCTTCTTAAGTGGATTTGATATCATCAATTGCATCAATTGGAGCAAAATAGCTTGAGTGTCACTATTCCCATTCGCGCCATTAAACTAACTCCAGGTAGCACCATTCAGATTTCTGACGTATCTTGGCAAGACTTTGAACAAATTCTGACTGAATTAGGCGAACAACGGAACACTCGCATCGCCTACTACCAAGGCATTCTCTCAATCATGTCCCCTTTAGCCATTCATGAACGTCCCCATCGCATCATTGCCGATATTGTTAAAACGATTTTAGATAGCCAAGAGCGGGATTGGGAAGACTTTGGTTCGACAACCTTCAAACGTCCAGTTATTGCTGGTGTTGAACCCGATACCTGTCTCTATATCCAAAACGCCAACCGTGTTCAGGGTTGCACGATGATGGATTTGGATATTTACCCACCCCCTGATCTGGCTATTGAGTGTGATGTCACCTCAAAAACCACCCTTGACGCCTACGCCGCGTTACAAGTCCCAGAAGTTTGGATTTATCGTCATCACCAGCTTAGGATTTATATTTTCCACAATGGGGACTATAGTCTCTCAACAGAAACAGCCATCTTTCCTGATATGTCGATTACCGAACTGATTCCCCCATTGGTGCAACAAGCCATTGAACAAGGAACCAGTCGGATGCTGCGGGAATTGAGACGACAACTGGGTCGATAAGATTATAGAAAGAAACTCAAATCTTGCACTCGCGATCGCGATAATTCCAGCCATGTCTCCATTCTCTGTTGTATCAGGATACCGTCCCCAGGCTGAAGACACCAGTATAGAAACTGATCAGTTGACATTCCACTTACTCCGACAACGGACACCGGGCGATCGGTTGAAAATGGCAGCATCGCTGACAAAGAGCGCCCGTAAGCTGTCGTTGTGTTCTCTAAGCCAACAATTTGCACATCTTTCCCCAACCCAGTTCGCCCAAAAAATTGCCAAAGCGTGGTTACAAGACCATTGCCCTCCTAATTACATTCCCACCGTCAAGTCACAAATGTGGATTCAGGATTCGGTACAGTTAGCGGTTAAACTTCATCCCATTTTTACCGCCTTGTCCATTCCCTATTACATCACGGGTGGGATAGCAGCAATTGCTTACGGTGAACCCCGGACAACACAGGATTTAGATTTGGTTATCGGGATTTCTGCGACTGATATTGATCGCCTTACCGACGCCCTCAGCGAGTGTGGTTTTTATGTTCCTGGTGTTGATGATGTGAAATTAGGTCGGATGAGAACCCTGCAAATTACCGATATGGAGAGCATTAGTCGTGCTGATTTGCTGATAACCGGAACCGAGGAATTTGATCGCCTAAAGTTTGAGCGCCGACGGGTGATTGAGTTTGAAGACACGATGCTCTATTTTGCTTCTCCTGAAGATGTTATTTTAAGTAAACTCCGATGGAGGCAGGGTTCAGGTTCGGACAAGCAATGGCGTGATGTCTTGGCAGTCCTCAAGGTGCAAGGGGAACAACTTGATTTTGATTATTTATGGGAGTGGGCAGAAAATTTTGGTTTAACACTTGACCTAGACCGAGCTTTTACCGAAGCTGGCTTGTTTGGTTTTTGAGCTTCAGGGGTTCCCTGATTTCTTCTTTGTTTTCAGGGCGCGATCGCCATTTTTTTTACCGACAAAGGTGATATTATCCCAGGGCGACCCGAGTCAATTGAGTGGACAAAATTGGGCATTTGTGCAAGCGGGTCGCCCCTACAGGAGAATCAAAGGTGATGTACTCTCGATTCTATAGCAGTAGACACATCGATTAGGACTTTCGGCACCATTGTAGAGACGTTGCATGCAACGTCTCTACATAAATGATGTGTCCTAACAGCCATGGCGGTTGCTATATCTACCTTGCTCACCACCCTTCTTAAAATATGATCAGGTAGTATAAAATTTACCATGACAGATTCTTTTTCCTTCTAGATTGCTTACCCACAACATGATTGACGAAACTCTCAGCAAAGAACGCCAGTTTCATGATAACTGGGCAGCCGCCATTGATGTCGATGGCATTCGCGTGGCTGATTATTTTGAAGCCTGTACTGCCCCAGAAAACCGATTTATTCTGCAACAACTAGGCGATATTCGCGGTAAACGTCTCTTAGATTTAGGCTGTGGTGCAGGTGAAAATAGCGTTTATTTTGCCCAAAAAGGCGCGAATTGTGTCGCCGCTGACTATTCAGCCGGAATGGTAGACGTGGCGCTAAAATTAGCAGCGGCTAACGGCGTTAATATTGAGGGACACACAGCGAATGCTATGGCGCTGGATTTTGCCGACAATACGTTTGATATTGTTTATGCCTCCAATTTATTGCACCATATTCCTGATCCCAAAATCGCCCTAAAGGAAATGCACCGTGTTCTCAAACCTGGAGGAAAAGCCTGTTTTTGGGACCCGCTAAAGCATAATCCTGTGATTAATATTTATCGGCGTATGGCGACTGAAGTGCGTACCGATGATGAAATGCCCTTGGATATTAATATTATCAAGGTGGTTAAGTCTCTGTTTTCGCAAGTAAGCTATGATACCTTTTGGCTGGCAAGCCTTTGGATTTTCTTGCGATTCTATTTAATTGAAAAGGTTGATCCCAATCAGGAACGTTACTGGAAAAAGATTATTATCGAATATGAACGATTAAATCCGACGTATCGGCGGCTGGAGACAATTGATCAGAGTTTAAAAAAGATTCCTTTGATGAAACGGTTGGCGTGGAATATCGCTGTTGTCGCGACGAAGTAATTCCTGAAAAAATACATTCAGAATACAGATGACAAAAGGAAAAGAGTAAGGTAGCCAAATGACAGGAAACAATAACGGTTTCGGCGGATATGATATCATGAATCGAAATCAACCGAAAAATCTTAGCCTTAGCTAACCCAAATATATACTTTTTTGACCCTTTGCAACCCTCGATGGCAAGTTTTTAAACTTTGTCAAGACGCGATCGCGACCTCCTGGATACAGCTTCCTGGGGATAGTCCGGAAAAGAATCGTTCACGAGACTCTTGCCTAACCAAGCCTTCCATGACCGCTTGCTGCAATCGAATGAAGGCTTTCAAGTCTTCTGTGCCATAGTTTCTAGATAGGAGCTGGCGCAGTTGATTTTCCGATTCCAGGGTTAAATAACCGGTTAATAGCGCTTGTTGAGTAATTTCACAAATTAGATTCATTCCTTCTTGTCCTTCTTTAGATGTCTGTTCAAGATCAGGTGTATTTTATCACCAACTGTATCCAAATCTACGATTGCACTTCAATGGCAACCCAGGATTCTTATCGAAAAAGACGTACTCCTTAAGGGTTTGTTTCAAGGTTGCGCTGATACGCCCCACGTTTTTGATTAAAGATTACATTTATTTACAGAAAACCTTGACTCAGTTGACAAGTGCCTAACCTTATACTGAGTAAGTTAGCTAAATCATTATGTTTTGGGTATCCTTCTGAAGAAAGAATTAATCTAAGTTAGCTGTGACAAAAAGGCAGGATGCACCGAACCTGACCCAATACCTGCTCTCCCAGACGCGATCGCGCCAGTGCATCCAGGATTAATATGGCTGCCAACGGCGTTGCCTGGTATAGTTAATGGCAAAAACTTAAACTATAAAATCATTTCTACTCTTGCTACCGATGAAGTCTTATCTTGCCGCTGCTGTGCAAATGACAAGCTTGCCTGACCTAGAGAAGAATCTGGTTGAGGCAGAAACATTGATTGAATTGGCGGTGCGCCAAGGCGCTGAGCTGATTACTTTACCGGAAAATTTCTCGTTCCTCGGTAAAGAAGAAGACAAAGTGGCGCAAGCTGACGCGATCGCTCTCCAGAGTGAAAAATTCCTCAAAACCATGGCACAGCGCTTCCAAGTCACGCTGCTTGGGGGAGGATTTCCTGTGCCTGTAGACAATACAAAAGTTTACAACACCGCCTTGCTCATCGATCCCAATGGCGTCGAACTGGTGCGTTATCAAAAAGTTCACTTATTCGATGTGAATGTTCCCGATGGCAACACCTATCAAGAGTCGAGTACGGTGATGCCAGGGGATCAACTACCACCTGTTTGCCACTCTGAAGCATTGGGCAACTTAGGACTATCGGTGTGCTATGATGTTCGCTTCCCAGAACTTTACCGTCATTTAGCCTATAAAGGGGCTGACATTCTGTTTGTTCCGGCTGCCTTTACCGCGTATACGGGAAAAGATCATTGGCGAGTCCTACTCCAAGCACGAGCCATTGAAAACACCTGTTACGTGATTGCACCCGCCCAAACGGGACGTCATTACGCCATGCGTAAAACCCACGGTCACGCCATGATTGTTGACCCTTGGGGGGTGATCTTAGCCGATGCTGGCGATCAACCGGGTGTCGCGATCGCAGAAATTAATCCGACTCGCCTTGAACAAGTTCGCCGCCAGATGCCATCCCTAGAACATCGGGTTTTCATCTGATTGGTCATTGGTCTTATGTTTTTTGGATGTGAAGTGACCCAACAGGATTAGACAACTGGTTTTGCCGTAAAAATTTGTTAAGCCTAAATTTACAACATAAAACCTATGGATGCTACAGAAATTCGGTCGCGTTATGCCGCAGGTGAAAGAAATTTCCGCAGTGTCAATCTGATTGGTGCTGACCTAAACCAAGCTGACCTAAGTTATTCTGACTTGAGTGGTGCTAATCTAAGCGAAGCTAATTTGCAAGGTGCCAATCTAACGGGTGCAGATCTAATTTTTACCACCCTCAGTGATGCGGATTTGAGAGGGGCTAACTTGAGTGAGGCAAACCTGATTGGCGCCAAGATGGGTGTTGCTAACCTGAGCGAGGCAAATCTGATCGGTGCCAACTTAATCAGTGCAGAACTCAGTGGTGCTAACCTCAAGAGCGCCAGCCTGAGTCGCGCTTATCTGAGTGATGCAAGTTTAATTAAAGTGAACTTAAGCGACGCTAACTTAAGCGGTGCTAATCTAAGTATTACCAATCTCATCGGAGCGGATCTCAGTGGTGCTAACCTAATTAGTGCTGATCTCAATGGAGCTAACTTGATTGAAGCCAATCTCAGTGGTGCCAATTTAAGTGAAGCCAAATTGTATCGAGCCAACCTAGCTCATGCCAAGCTAAATGGAGCATTATTGTGTCATGCAGATCTGCGCGACGCCAACTTAGCTAGTGCGGATTTGACCGATGCCAATCTAGATCAAGCTAAGCTAGAAGGAACCTTGATCAGTTTGACTGGAGATTCCCAAACCAGTTCCGTGAGTTAGGATTCCGGTATCCTCTGGTTCGTGCTAAAACTTAGCATTGGGAAAAGCTCATTCAAGCTGAATTCCCAACAAACAAAACCTACCTACACCTATGGATGCAAACGAATTTCGGTCACGTTACGCAGCAGGAGAGCGAAGCTTTCAGAATGCTGACCTGCGTGATGCCGACTTGCGTGATGCTGACTTGCGCGACGCTGACTTACGAGGGGCTGACCTTATGGGAGCTAACCTGCGTAATGCTGACCTCAGTGATGCTAACTTACGAGATGCCAAACTAATTGGAGCGGATCTCAGTAGAGCTGATCTGATTATTGCCACGCTCAGTAATGCGGATCTCAGAGATGCTAACCTCAAGGATGCGAATTTGATTGGCAGCAAACTTGGCGTTGCCAACCTGCGGTATGCCAATCTCAGTGGCGCTAACTTAAGTGGGGCTGAACTGAGTTGTGCGGATATGAGTCATAGCAGTCTGATGATTGCTTACCTGAGCGGCGCTAACTTGATCAAAGCGAATTTGAGTAACGCCGATCTCACAGGTGCTAATCTCAGTATCACCAATATGATTGGAGTCAACCTCACCAATGCTAATCTGAGTGGGGTTAACTTGAGTGGGGCGAACCTCATTGAAGCTAATCTCACAGAAGCTAAATTGAATGGAGCCAATTTAGGTCGGTCTAATTTAGCTTATGCCAAGTTAACGGCGGCGATTCTCAAAGATGCGGATTTAAGCGACGCCAATTTAGCCGGGACTGACTTGACAAATGTCAAACTTGATAGCACCAAACTAGAAGGGACAATCCTTGAGGTCACCTCTTTAAACTTAGTGGAATGAATTGGATAGTTCTCCCTCCGACTGTAGAGACGTAGCATGCTACGTCTCTACCATAAGATGCATCCTAACCGCTATGGCGATTGCTGCTATATTTGGGAAAATACAGATTTGCTACAAATAAAATGAATCAACCAATTCTTCAGTTTCTGGCAGCAAAAAATTATAAAAATCTACAATTATATCAGTCGAACTATCTCAATAATCTTAACGTCTTTATCGGTTCAAATGGTTCAGGAAAAAGTAATTTTATTAGTTGCTTGGAGTTCTTGAAAAATTGCCTAACAACTATTCCTGATGAAAGTCGAGGGGTTAGTAGTTTTGAAAATGCCGTTGCCCAAATGGGTGGGAATAAAATTTTAGCTGGGAACCTGGATAGTCCGGCAACGCCAATAATATGGATTTAAATCAAATAAGACTGGCAGAACCGAAAATAGCTGGGAGGGAGTATTTCATTTATTGTTGCTTCAGCACTAGCAATGTAATATCATCAAACACTTTCTGCTGACCAATGTGTCGCCGCACATCATCAATCACCGCCTGCTTAATCTCCTCCGCCGACTTTTGCCAATTTTGACTCACCACCTGACAAAGCTTTTCTATCCCATACTGAATCCGGTTTATATTTTCAGCTTCGGTAATCCCATCGGTATAAAGGACAATCCCATCACCCGGATTGAGTGGTACGAGAGTATGACGAATAAATTCGGAAATTTCATACTCCAAACCAATGGGAAACCCTAAATCTAGGGTGTCAATGCGTTCTATTTTGCCACCCTTTCGCACTACAATAGTTTCTTCATGTTGACCACTTATGCTGACTTGATTTTGGGCATAATTAAGAATCGCTAATGTCAAATTTTTGTCCGAGTTCATCCGTTGAACATTCTTATAAATAGTCCGATTAAGCGTATCCAGGAATCGAATCGGATCAGTTTCGCGAATTTCTTTAAGCGTGCGGACACCCATTTGAGTCATCAGCATTAAAATACCACTTTCGAGTCCGTGTCCAGTAACATCACCGATACCAATAGTGACAACACCGTCACTGTAGAGTACATCATAATAATCACCACCCACTTCATCTGCGGGTTCCATAAATCCAGCAATATCGAGTCTTTCAATACATTGGAGTTCCTCAGCTTTGGGTAGAATTAGATGCTGCATTTGACGGACAATATCCAGTTGAGCGCTCATGCGGAGGTTTTCGGTTTTCAGCTTCTGATTGAGCGCCTGAATCTCTTGATTCGCTGTCGCGAGTTGGGCAGTGCGTTCGGTAACTTTATCTTCTAAGGTGACAAAGGCGTGCTGAAGTTGTCCTGACATACGGTTAAATGAGTCAGCGAGTTCCCCCACTTCATCGGTTGAATTAACCGCCGCTTTAACACTCAAATCCCCCTCTTGGAGACGACGGGTCACGTCTGTTAGCCGTTTAATCGGTTCAGCAATTTGTCGGCGTAACCAAAATGCCATAGCGATGGCAAGGATTAAGGCAAAAATTCCCCAAATCAGCGTTTGCCATTGCGCTTGATTGAGACTGCGATTGGCTTTTTTTAATTCCTGAGCTAGCATCAATTGCTGGTCAGTAACAATTTGATCAAGCTGGCTCAACATATCTTCAGCTAGGGGTTCAGCTTGGGTTTTCAGTAAGAATAATTCTTGGCGATAGCGGTCACTTTCAACAATTTCAAACATTCGTGGGGGTAAACGAAAGAATTCGGTACGTCTGTTGGCAATTTCATCAAAGCTGGTGCGCTGTTTAGCCGTCAAAAATTGTTGTTTTGCTACTAACTCTTGCCAAGCATTTTGGTTGGCTTGAGCCAGAGCATTGTACTCAAAGCGAAAGGAAGGAGAACGAGTGACTAAGTAGCTTTGTAAAGCAGAGATGAGGAGAGCAAAACTACTTTGAAACTCAGCCATATCTCTGAGGAGAGCCGTGTTAGTAGCGGAAGGCGATCGCGTCTGTTGATCATCGAGCATTTCTTCTATCTCTCGCTGAATAATAATAATCGGTTTTTTCCCTTGGCTATCCAAGAGTTTTAAGGCGGGTTGATTTTCCAGCAAGTCATCTCGCAAGGCGATTAGCTGATCGGGGAGTTCCGACCAAATCTGATACGTTTGTTTCAGTTGACCGACGCGATCGCGAATATCAGAGGCGGAGTGGTTCGCCAGCGCCTCCATTTGGGCTAAATCGGCTTCAAACTTCTGTCTCGATTCCTGGTAGCGGTAGCGGTACTCCGGATCTCCCGTTGCTACATAAGCTCGCACCTGGGATAACATTTTCAGCAAATTTGCCTGGGCTTGGGCGGAGGCGAGGACAGTCGGAACTCGTGTATTCTGGGTTCGATTGATATTGACTTGAGCCTCTCGCCCCCCCAAATAATTTCGCCCAATCACCAGAAACGTCATCACAATTAAAATACCAAAGGCAATATTTAATTTTTGTCCAATTTTCCGATTACGCAGCTTAACAGCTAGTTTCCGACGGTTAGCTTGAAATCGATGATTGAGTAGTTTAGATTTAAAAGCATTCAGCCTGAAACTCACCGTATTAACCTCGCCCCATGTAATCGGGTTGAACTGATACCGAGTTTAAATTTTATAGTTTAGCACCTTTTACCCGAATCAATCCCGACTCAATCATTAATTTTAGCTAAAATCTTTAGGTACAAACTGCTCCAAACTCAATTCATTGATCCGATTCCACTGATAAATCTTACGGCGAAACGCTTTCCATTTATTATATACCTCTCTAAAGATTATATCTTGACGAGCATTTTCTTCCAAAAGGTCAACACTCACTTGATACGCCGTTTGTAATATCTCTTGGCTGTAGGATTTTAATTGGGTTCCACCCTCAACTAACCGTTTCAGCGCCTCCCCATTCGCTGCATCCAAGGCGGCTAACATCGTCAAACTCGTTTCCGTCGCCGCCGCTTGCAAAATTTGCTGATAGGCTTTCGGTAACGTTTGCCATTGCTGGCGACTCACGAGAATATCTTCACTCGCGCCCGGTTCCCACCAGCCTGGATAATAGTAATAGCGAGCGACACGGTGCAATCCTAGCTTCTCATCATCATGAGGATTGCGCCATTCGGCTGCCTCAATTCTACCCGTCTTTAGCGCCGCCAAAATTTCATCGCCCCCTAAGATAATCACTTTCGCCCCAAAACGGCTGAGAATTTGCGCTCCCCATCCAGGAATGCGAATTTTTAGTTCTTTAAAGTCAGTTGAACTATTCATTTCTTTGTTGAACCATCCGCCCATTTGGATACCCACAGCCCCAGCCGGGAATGCAATAATGCCAAAGTCAGCATAGAGCTGATGCATAATCTCTAAACCCCCCCCATAATGTAGCCAAGCATTCTGTTGGTACGTTGTTAGTCCAAAGGGAACAGAAATGCTAAAGATTAAGGTGGGATTTTTGTCCAGATAGTAAAGAGCGGTTGTATGCCCGCACTCAACCGTTCCCGCTTTAACCGCATCAAACACCTGTAGTGGGGGAACAATTTCACCCGCCGGATAGGGAATAATCACAAACCGTCCATTCGTCGCCACCTTCACTCGTTGACAAAGTTCTTCCACCGCGCCAAAGGTAATATCACTTTTGAGCCAACTGGTTGCCATGCGCCATTGAATCGTGGGTTGCGTTGGTGTAGAAGCCTCAGGTTGAGGAGTACTTTGAGTTGAGGCTACTGTGGTGAACCCTGCTGTTCCTAGCACAGCATTTTTGCAGAAGTTTCGGCGCTTCATCGTTAGAATACCCATTGAGTTTAAATGGAATGGTACTGACTTAAGCACTAAAGTTCTGACTACAAACCTCAGTTTTGCCAGTAAGATAGATTTCATGAGGATGTAACTCTAATCCACCAAATAGGGAAAATATTATAACGTTCCCATTACAGCATCAACCAATAAATCTGCCCCAAATCGCACCACATCCGTACAAGGTAAACCTGTCTCATCCTGAACCTGGGCGATCGCGTCTTGTGCTTTCTTCTCTGGCAAATGCCCCGTATTTAAGGCAATTGCCACGACTGGAATGGGTGCAAACGCCCCTCCCGCCCTAGCCACAGTTTCATAGAGGTGAATCACCTCCGGTAACGGTGGAATCATTACATCCTGACAATGGCGAATATGAGTTTGTCCAGCGCGATGAACTACTATTAACCCTGTCGGTTGTGTGCCTCGCATTAAGGGTAAGGTGGCTGTAGAACCGGGATGAATCAGTGAACCCTGTCCTTCTATGATTAATAAGTCATAACTATTACCAAATTTCATCACCGTATGTTCAACCGCACCCGCCGCAAAATCAACTCGAATCGCATCTAAAGGAATACCATCTCCAGCAATCATTAACCCCGCTTGACCCGTTGCCAAAAACTTAGACTTGATTCCCTTTCGACAAGCTGCACGATGGAACTCAATACTGGTAGACATTTTGCCCACACTCATATCCGTCCCCACGGTTAAAATCCGTTGACAAGAGAGCGATCGCGCTTGGGCTTTGCCAATCCCTAAATCCTGGGGTTCCTGACGAATATCCCAAATTTGTTGATTCGGTTGAAGTAATTCCCGTAATTCGGGATCAGATGCCATTGGCGTATGCAAGCCGTTATAAACGGAAAGTCCAGCCGCGATTCCCTGCTTAACTTCTTGCCACCAAACCTCTGGCAACCCTCCCCCCGATGGGGCAATTCCAATCGCTAAAATCGTGGGATTGTAGGCGAGGGCGGAACTCACCGAATCCACAATCGGCGCATTACAGTTAATTCCAGTTAATTCAGATAAAGACTCTCCCGCACAATCTTGATCAATCACCGCCACCACTGTCGCTTCGCTATATCGTAGCAGCGTTAATCCGGTTTTCCCCTGATCGCCGCGAATCCCTTCATGTAATAAAATAGCGACGCGCTGATCACTTGTCAGATACATGGCGCTGTACTCCCAATCCTGATAAATTATTTGGTATCAATCGTCCATCTTGCAGCGTCGCCCCGGTGAAAGGATCGTCGGCTAAGTTCAAATGGCTGTCTAAATCCAGATAATCGGCGAAAGATGATAAGTGAGAAGCGGCGGTATTAGCGAGGGTACTATCGGAATAGCAGCCATACATCACCTGTAACCCAAAGGCTTTGGCGGTATGTACCATCCGCAAGGCTTCGGTTAATCCACCGGATTTCATTAGTTTGATATTAATCCCATGAATGCAATCAGCGAGGGGCGGAATATCCGCACTGGTAAAGCAGCTTTCATCCACAAAAATCGGTAGAGGCGATCGCGAATACAGGTGAGGTAAATCCGCCTCTTGTCCGGCGGGAAGAGGTTGTTCGACGTATTTGACGCCCTGGGGGGCTAACCAGTCGCACATTTTTATCGCATCATCTACACGCCAACCGCCATTCGCATCAACGGTTAACTGGGCTTGGGGGGCGACATCTCGGATAGCTAATAGCATTTCGCGATCGGCTTCAATTCCGTCAGGGGAACCGAGTTTAATTTTAAGCACATTGCCCCCCGTAATCGGTATCCAATTTCGCACTCGTTGTTTGACGGCTTCCGGTGTACCAATTCCTACCGTGGCGGAAATTGGCACAATCCGGTGACGATTACATCCCCACAATTTCCATAAGGGAACACCTAGGTGTTTTCCTAACCAATCCTGTAATGCGATATCAATCGCCGCCCTAGCCGCCGATGGTGCATCCGCATCTGCCAAGACTCGTTCAATTTTCTGGCGTTCCCAGGGGGTATAAGCTTCTAATGTCGGTATCACTAACTCCAGTGCATCCAACAACATCTGAGTCGTTTGGGGAGGTTTAGTTAAGGGATGGGATGGAGTCGCGATCGCAAAGGGAGAGGCTTCACCCCAACCCTCTATACCCTGATGTTCTAGCCGCACCCAGATATTGGTGCTTTGGGAGGTTGTACCGCGACTAATGGTTAAGGGAAATCGCTTGTGAACAGTAAAAGGTTCTAGGCTAAGGCGCATAATCCAAGGGTGGTTTGGGGAAAAGGAAACCCATACTAGGTTATGGTACTGGAATTTCCTGATCTCAACCGGAAGCCGATGGGGTAACGGGCTTAAAGCTTGGCTTGACAGCGCTTCAGGTAAATCTGTGCCACGCGATCGCTTGAATTTTGCCGTAGACATTCCTCGAACCCCTGTGCCGCTTCTTTGTAGGCATTGAGGTTGTAGTAGGAACAGGCTTCTGTATAAGTTTGCAGGGTGGCTAACTTCTTGTCTTTAATATCAGGGAAATCAGCATCAAATACTTCGTAAACAATCACAAATTCTGACTTGCCTTTAACTTTCACCCTATCCACTTGACGAATATCATAATTTGTCGGATTTTGCAAGCGGGAAAATGTATGCTGGGAGATTAATAAAGATACACCATACTCTTTCGTCAGACTTTCAATGCGAGAGGCTAAATTCACCGCATCGCTAATCACGGTTCCATCCATCCGGTTTTGTCCGCCAACCGTTCCCAACATCAAATATCCTGTATTAATTCCAATGCCATTTTGAATAGGTTTATAACCAGACTTAACCCGATGTTCATTATAATCAGTCAGGCGGTGCAACATCGCAATTCCGGCTTTTACGGCATTATCCGCTTCACCGCTAAACAGCGCCATAATCGCATCACCAATATATTTATCAATAAACCCCTGATGTTCAGTAATGGCGGGTTCCATGCGGCTGAGGTAGGAGTTAATAAACTTGAAGTTATCCTCTGGCGTCATTTTTTCTGAGAGACTGGTAAATCCGCGAATATCGGAAAATAGTACCGACATTTCTAACTGAACTTGATTGCCTAATTCCACATCAACAATACTGTTTTTCTGTAAAAACTGGAGGAATTGATTTGGCACAAATCGCTCATACGCCTTGTTTAGTTTGCGGATGTCGGTAAAAAGTTGAGAATTTTGGATTGAGATAGCAGCTTGTCCTGATAAAAGTTTCAACAGTTCCACTCGTTCAGCAGTAAACGCTCCTGTTGTTAGATTATTTTCTAAGTAAACAATACTAACCAGTTGACCTTGATCAATTAGGGGAAAGCACAGAATTGACTTCGGCTGATTGTCTTGAATATAAGCATCATGGGTAAAGTTGCCTTCGCGGGTTGCATCATTTAATACCACACTGTCTTTTGTTCTGGCGACATAATTGACAATTGCTTGTGAGACAACCTGAGAGTTCGCTACAGGAATTGATTGTAACAGGGTTACTTGCTCTGAATCAATACTTCCTGTCGCTTCAATCAGTAGTTGTCCCTGATGTTCTAAAATTAAATATCCTTTTTGCGCCCCAACATTCTCAATCAGAATTTTCATCAAACTGGATAGTAATTTTTCCAGCACTATTTCCCCAGAAATTGCCTGTGAAGCTTTCATCACTGTGGCGATATCTAGATGTGATGTTGAACGACTGCCCGTTTGAGTTGTAACAATTTGATTGTCTTTGATTTCTGATTGATTGATTGATTGATTGATAGATAATAACTGGGAATATCGCGTTTCTAAATCTTTGACCTTAGCCTTAGCGCCCCATCGCTGATACCAGTAACGCGCCTCTTGCATATAAGCTCTGGCAATTAGTTCTTTTCCTTGAGACAGATAGAATTTGGCAGCGAGTTCGTAAGCGAGAGCAGCTTCATTAATATAGTCGTTTTCTTTGGCAAGAGCAATGGCGCGATCGTAATAATCTGCTGCTAAGAAATCTTTACCCAAAACCCGATATCGTTCTGCCTCCACAAGATAAAATTTGTGTAAGTAATTGATTCTTGAAAAGTTTGACCATTTTTTTATTTTGTTTATATTTTTGCTTATTATAGACAAATCTCTATTATTTTTTATACTACCTAACAAACTTGTTAAGATTAAAGAGTAGTAAAAATAAAACTGAGAAAAAGCTACTGTTCCTATAGCTCCATCTAAATATTGTTCTGCCAATTTCGCATAGTGATAAGCTTTTCTGTACTCTTCAAACAAATAAAACAATGTAGTTTTATGTAAAAATAATCTATAAGCTGCACTTCTATCTTTAGATGTCAAATAAAAAGGCAACATTTGTTCTTCATCATAATATTTTCCGATTAAACTGCATGGATTATCGGACAATCCTAGTAAATTAAGAACTACTTGATAATTCATTTTATGCACAGTCAAAATTGTTGGTTGCTTGAGTTTATTTATTATACTGCCATAGCAAGCCATCTCCTGTTCAAGTTGCACCAAATTTATCCCTATAATGTAGGAATGATAAGAATATAGAAAGGCTGCGTGTGCCGCAAAGGAAAAGTTTCCATTTTCTATTCCACTCAAATAAGCTTTTTTAAGTGAGTACAATGTTTTATTGATAGATTCTTTCCAATGTACTATACCTGCATTGACTATAGTTAAAACTTGAGATTCAAGTTTACTTGAATTGAATTTGCTAAATAGACTTAAAGCTAACTTACCAAATCGATAACCAGACTCAAAATCTTCCTCTATTCCATTGATTAATTGTGCATAACAAGCATACCCAAATGCTGATGAAGAAGTATTACCATATTGAATTGATAAAATGACTTGTTGACATACAATCAGCGTATATAAGTTAGGTAAGGATCTAAAGGTTGCACTCTGTACGCTAACTAAAATACGAATAGCTGCTAATTTAGAAGGATTTGTCATTGTAGGCAGATCAATTAATTTTTTATGGCTTTTCAAGCACAAAGCAATTTTAGTTTTTTTCATAAAAACAAATGCATCAATTTTATTGGGATTATTTGGCAAGTAAATTCCAAACTTTTCTAGGAATTTTATTGCTGTATTGATTGCTAGCTCTAGTTTATTTTGATTGGTTAATGCGATAATTTTTATTTCAATGATGCTGCTGCTATCTAAAATATTTTTTGCATTTTGCAGCACAATTTTAATGAATCTATTCATCTTTTCAAAGTCACCAATGAGATAAGTAACCTCTGCGGCTTCCTTATAAAGTGCTAATGCCAAGCAATACTGAAGTTGCCAACCATTTTTTTTTAGCAATTTCATCCCAAATTTCAGGTAATTAAATCCTGAATGATATGCTGCTGAAGCTTTCGCTTTCTTCCCGGCTTGTAGATTCAATTGAGCCAGTTCATTGCGTTCTGACTGATTCGATATAAGTTTCTTGCCTAAATTAAGTTGATTAACAATCTCAAAGAGTTTTGCTTCTCGCCTTTCTTTCGGAGTGTTTTGCAGCAGTAGTTGTCCAATTTGCTGATGAATGACTGGCTTGTGTTCTTCGGAAATTAACGAATACGCCGCTTGCTGAATTCTGTCATGAACAAACTTATATTCAGGAGGTTGGTAATTGGTAGATTCACTCTCGATAAGCGCTAATTTTACATCTTCCCGACTTCCTAGAGGTATAACCAAACTCGAAGCAACAGCTCCATGTAATTCATTGGCTGTATCTTGCAGCGATTTTTCACAACTGCTTGCTAGGGTTTTGAGGTCAAACTGATTACCAATACAAGCCGCTATCTTTAAGAGGTGTTGTGTACTTTCTGGCAGCTTTTGAATTTTACTCGCCATCAGTTCAACAACATTGTCTGTGAATCCTAGTGAGTTAATTTGTTCTAAATCCCATTGCCATTGTCCTTTCATTTCTCCATTACTCAGGGTAGAATAGGTGAATTCCAATAACCCTTCTGTATAAAGTGACGTGAGAAACTCATTCATAAAGAAGGGGTTTCCGCCTGTTTTAAAATCCACCAATTTAGCCAGCGATTTAGCCCTGTCTTCAGAGCAGTTGAGGGTATCACAAATGAGTTGAGTAACGGTAGGTAAATCTAGGGGAGACAAAGAAATCTGATTGACAATTGACCCAGCTTTGGTAATCTCCTCTAACATTAGCATTAGCGGATGTGCTGGAAACACCTCATTGTCTCGATACGCGCCAATTAAAAATAGTCCAGGTGACGCAGCGGACATTAACACTTGGATGAGTTTTAAAGACGCACCATCTGCCCATTGCAAATCATCAATAAATAAGGCGAGAGGATGGGAGGTATCAGTAAAAACGTTGATGAAGTTCTGAAAGACTAAATTAAATCGATTTTGTGCTTCTGTCGCCCCCAGTTCTGGTATTTCAGGTGGCTTGCCAATAATCCATTCAACCTCTGGAATGACATCAATAATGACTTGTCCATTAACGCCTAACGCCGACAAAATTTTCTCTCGCCATTCTTGAAGCTGGGCTTCCGGTTCGGTTAACAGTTGTTTGACTAATTCCTGAAATGCATTAACAATTCCACTGTAGGGAATACCACGCTGATACTGGTCAAACTTACCGGAAATGAAATAACCGCGCTTTTGGGTAACGGGTTTGTAGAGTTCTTGTACTAAAGCAGATTTACCAATTCCTGAGTAGCCAACAACCAACATCACTTCACTGCGTTCTGACACTCGCTCAAAAGCACTAATTAATTGTTCAATTTCACGTTCTCTCCCGTAAAGCTTTTGGGGGATTTGAAATTTATCGGGACTATCGTGACAAGCGAGGGGGAAATTTGAGATAATACATTTTTCGTGAACTTGACGCTGGCATTCTTCTAAATCGGCTTTGATTCCCAAGGCACTTTGATATCGCTCCTCAGCGGTTTTTGCCATTAATTTCATGACAATCTCTGAGATGATGGTGGGTAAAGGTGCATCGTCGTAGGGCGCAGGTTGGTTCAAGGGCGCACGTCGGTGCGCCCCTACGAGTTCGTGGGGGGGTATGGGTTGTTTCGCTAGATGACAATGGACTAACTCCAAGACATCCGTGGTTTCAAAGGGGAGTTTTCCGGTTAGCAGTTCATAAAAGGTAGCACCGAGGGAATAGAAATCTGTGCGGTAATCGAGGGAACGATTCATTCTCCCGGTTTGTTCCGGTGACATATATGCCAATGTACCTTCCAACACATTCGGGTTTTTCAGAGTTGGCGTTTCCCGTGATAACACCGTAGAAATGCCAAAATCAATCAGTTTTAGCTGTTTCGTGTTGGGATTGTAAACAATATTGGCAGGGTTAATATCTTTGTGAATAATGTTAGCGGCGTGGACTTGAGCTAAACTTGTGGTTGTCGCGATCGCAATCTGTAAAAAGTCCTCTAGGGTGAAGGAATACTGATTCATCCACTGTCTGAGAGACTCACCCCCAAAGTCTTCAAAGACAATGACTAAGGTATTTTGATAGGGTTCCAGACTCAGGGAACGACATACCCCTTCTAAATTAAGGTGGTGAGTCAAATCATACTCTTGCCTATAGCGAACTAATTCTTCCGGTGTAGGATAATCTTGTTTCAGTAGTTTGAGGATAACTGGTTGACTATCTTGAGTGCGGATAGCGCGGTAGACGAGGGAATTAGCGCTTTCGTAGACTTGCGCCTGGGTTTGATAGTCAGGGAAAACCAGCATAGGGTTTGACTAGGGGTAAGAGTACAAAAGCATGAGGGGAAGAAATTAATTCTCTTTTTTTAGCACAATTAACAAGCAACAACAATCCTCAATAGAGTAGTACTGACTTAAGCGGAATATCGCTGACTTTTCTGTCAGGGTTCGCGGAGTCCTGAGCGAAGCGAAAGAACGGCAGCGAAACATCTGGTAGAGATTCTTCACTCAGCTATCGCTCCGTTCAGAATGACAGACTCTGACCATGCGAAGTATATAAACTTATTGGGTAAGTCTTTGAACCCGTTTTAACGGGACGCGAGCTTTTAGCCCGTAGACGTGGAGCGGCTTCTATTAATTCAGGGCTTAATTCTTTGTTGTTTTACGGTAATGTTATATTTTGTCACGTTATTCAAAGAATCTTTACGAAATTATCTTCCTGCACCCCTCCGCCCCTCCGCACCTCCACCCCCCACACCCCAACTTTTAACCGGGGGGCCAGTCCATCTGGCGTCCGCCTAAAATGTGTAAATGTAGATGATCCACGGTTTGACCGCCATCAGCACCGTTGTTGATCACCACCCGATACCCTTGATTCAAACCCACTTGTTCAGCCACTCGCTTGGCGGTTAACAGCAGATGCCCCATGAGGGCGTGATCGTGGGACTCCGCCGCCGCTAGCTGGGGAATCGGTTGTTTGGGAATGAGCAGAATATGAACGGGGGCTTTGGGTGCAACATCCTTGAACGCTAGGACTAGATCATCCTCGTAAACAATGTCAGCCGGGATTTCCCGACGGATAATCTTGCTAAAGATTGTCTCACTCATGGCTTATCGCGGTTTTAGTCTAAATGCTTCATTAGAAAGTAGCATACAGGAACCAAAACCACCTAAGATCGAGATAGAGTAAACAATTTGGGAGAAACCTCTCTAATTCAACCGCATCGGTTTTCTATAATTTATTAGCCTTCAACGAGAGTGCATGGCATTCTCACTATTGGAACAAGACGTTAGTCAGCTATGTCTATCGAGAAACTTCAGCCTGCTGAAAAAGCCGCCGTCGGTGTCTACATGCCTTATTATCAAGGCGCTAAGCGCAATGCTCTCCCTCTGGCGATTAGTCTGTATCAACAGGGATCGTTAGAAGGGAATCGCCGTATTGAAGGCGGTGAGAGCATTCCTTTTGTGGCAACCTGGTTTGTCTCTAAACTCCCTTCAGAACCCACTCGCTGCCGATTACAGTTTGACGGCAATGCGGAACTGAGTTATGAGGTAACGTTGCCGAATTCTGAATTTATTAACTACTTAATCGAAGTGATTTTGAATTTCAAGCGTACCCGCTTGACGGATTTTTCCCAGACGTTTTATCGCAAACTACTACGTGACGAGTAAACTCAAGTGGCATTTTGAACAGAGGAGCGAAATTAGGGGTGACAAAATCCGTGAATTATTTACTAATCGGATCAACTGAAGCATATAGTGGCAAGTCCGCCATCATTCTGGGCATCGCCCATCAGCTTAAAAGTAAAGGACTAGATATTGGTTATGGTAAGCTTTTAGGCTGCACTGAGTATGTGAATCAACTGAATCGGGAAGGCGATGATGTGCAGTTTATTCCGTCTATCCTAGATCTACCAGAAAAACGGGTGCGATCGCCTCTACTCTATCTGGATGATCAGACGATGCAGAAACGCTTGCGGGGTGAGGATTCGACCAATTATCGTGCATCGCTGAAGTCCTATCTCCAGCCGCCAATTGGTGATTTAATGGTACTCGAAGGACCGAGTACCCTGTTTGAAGGCAATTTATTTGACCTCTCATTGCTGAACATTGCTCAGGAAATAGAGGCTTCAATTATATTAGTCAGCCGTTTTCATTCGGTGCTACTGGTGGAAACGCTGCTATCTGCCAAAAACCAACTTGGCGATCGCTTACGGGGAGTTGTGATTAATGCGGTTCCGGCAGATCAACTGGAAATCGTCCAATCCACTGTTCAACCGTTTCTAGAGGCGCAAGGTATTCCCGTATTAGGGATTCTACCTCAAAACGATTTACTCCGCAGCGTTACGGTTCGAGAATTGATTCATCAACTCGATGCTCAAGTGCTTTGCCGTCCGGATCGGATAGATTTATTGGTTCAAAGTTTGACCATTGGCGCGATGAATGTCAACTCTGCCCTAAAATATTTCCGCAAAGGCAAGCACATGGCAGTCGTCACCGGAGGCGATCGCACGGATATCCAAATGGCAGCACTGGAAACATCAACCCACTGTCTGATTCTAACAGGGCAAATACCACCCCAACCGTTAATTGTCAACCGGGCTGAAGAACTAGAAATCCCTATCTTATCAGTGGATCTCGATACCCTGACAACGGTGGAAATTATCGATCGCGCTTTTGGTCAAGTACGCCTGCGCGAATCCATTAAAGCCCAGTGCATCCAACAGCTTATGGGAGAACATTTTGATAGTGAACGGTTGATGAATCTATTGGGTTTAGAAGCGGCTGTGTCAACGCATTAAGACTTCATCATTTGTCATTTGTCTTTAGTTTTTAGTCATGAATCTGTCTACCTTGATACGGCAGATTTTTTGTTTGAATCTTGAATTTTAAATTGGCTGGATTAATGGTTACCCATCACTGAATAGACTCTCATGAGGTTAGATTTAGAACGATTTTTTGCGGCGTGTAATCCCAGCAAAACTCTAAACATGAAAAATGCTGAGGATAACAAGTATTACATCGAATTTGCTGGAGTGCGGGGTGGTAAGGCAATTGAAGCCCTAAAACGAACGATCGCACGGCTATCACCTAACGAACCCACCTGTCAATTATTCACCGGACATATTGGCTGTGGCAAGTCTACAGAGTTATTGCGGTTAAAGATGGAGTTGGAGGCGTTGAACTTTCATGTCGTCTATTTTCAAGCCACCGATGATTTAGATGTCGCGGATGTTGATATTACCGATATTCTACTCGCGATCGCCCGTCAGGTGAGCGCCAGTTTAGAATCGAGTCGGGTGGCGTTACAACCGGGTGGATTTAAGGCGTTTTTACAGAAAACTATTGATGTGCTACAGACACCGATAGAAGTGGGAGGGGAAGCCAAAGTTCCGGGGATTGGTACAGTTAAAGCGAGTACCGAGGGCAACTTTGAAGTCTCCCTTCCCGATAAAATTGCCAAACTGACGATCAAAGCCAAAAATAGCCAGCAGATGCGTTCCAAACTCAGACAGCATCTGGAACCCCAAACCAGTCAAATTTTAGAGTATATTAATCAGGAAATCCTCGAAGTTGCTATTGCACAATTGAAGCAACTAGATCAAAAAGGATTAGTCGTCATTGTCGATAACTTAGATCGCATTCCCAACCAAGAAACCGCAGCCTCCAGCAAACCCCTTCCCGAATATATTTTTGTCGATCGCGGCGAACAATTAAGTCAACTCAATTGCCATTTGGTGTATACCCTTCCCCTATCGCTAATTTTCTCCAATTTACGAGAACCGTTAAAGAATCGTCTCGGAAATGGTCGTAGTCCGATTGTCTTATCTATGGTGCCAGTCTTCTCCCGCGATGGTCAAGATCATCCGGGAGGAATTGCGCTACTGCGACAGATGATTTTAGCCCGGGCATTTCCAGAAGCGACAGCCGAGGAACGTTTAGCAAGTGTCACCAAAGTATTTGATAGTCTTGACACATTAGACCGACTGTGCAAGATTAGTGGCGGTCATGTAAGAAGTTTGTTGGGGATGCTTTATGCCTGTCTCCAGGAGCAAGATCCGCCGATTTCTCGCCCGATTTTGGAAATGGTCATTCGCCAAGAACGGGATAGTTTATTATTGGCAATTGATAATCATGAATGGGAGTTATTGTTTCAAGTGGTGCGGGAACAAAAGGTTAAAGGCGATCATGAATATCAAGCGTTATTGCAAAGTTTATTTGTGTTTGAGTATCAGGATGAACAGGGAAGTTGGTTTGGCTTAAATCCTTTGTTATTTGAGACACAAAAATATCAGGCGTGGGTGCGGCAGAATGGATAAAAGGATAGGAGAATAGTGGCGTACATTGGTGTCAACTTACGCTTAAACACAAAGCGATACCTTGATCTGACCCCACCCAAACCCACCCCATGCCAAGGGGAGGGAACTGGAATGGCTTGAGTTTCCCCTAAAACGCCGGGAGGATTAAGGGGGATCATTTTCAAGGTAATGAGATTCAAACTCTCACAGGGAAAAGCTTTTCACCTGAAGTTTACACGGATAAACGACGTGCGTCCGATTTAACCGTAAAATCTCCTACACAATTTTAGCTGTGTCACACCAGTACCCCTGCGATACGATTTATATATCTGTAGGGGCGAGTCGCTGAACTAAGGTCAATGGCACAACCAATTACTTTTACTGACTAGCCATCTGCCTTCTACCTGATTGTGCTAGGTTAATTGATTGCGTTCAACAACCCCAACTTACTTTGTTGAAGTTGGGGATTGCCGGACAAACGGTGATTTAAACCGTTGAATACCGCATTGACCCTTCGGCTTCGCTCAGGGTCAACACCGAGCGAAGCCGAGGTGTTGAGTCTAAACCTGGTACAGACTCTCGGATGCTTCCCTAGTCCGAGTTATCTCTAAGACTTTTTGTCGAGTCGCTATTCATTTAGGACATCTTGGTTTAGATGCGGGAAGGGACTACAAACTCACTCGTGAGGATTATCTCCAATGTTACGAGTACCAGTTTTATCAAAATCAGGCAAACCTTTAATGCCTACCTTACCTAGCCGTGCTAGACGTTGGCTGAAAAAGGGTAAAGCCAAAGTTGTACACTTTGAGTTTGTTCAATGGCGGGAATGGCATTCTGACAACGCCAAACATGGTAGCTGGAAAGGTAGTGTTCAGATTACACCAGCGCCATTTGCGGTAGTCCGTAGACCGCCCGTTAGTCGCAGAAAATTACACTTGTGCGTTCCATCTAAGGGTGGTAAGCGACGAAAGTACGGCGGTACAGTTACTCGTCATAACTTTAGGAAAGGAGACAAGGTTGTAGCCGAAAAAGCGGGAAAGACTTACACAGGTTGGTGTTCTGGAGACACCAAAACACAGATTTCTGTTAGTAATGCCAATTGGAAACGGATCGGGCAATTTACTGCCAAAAAAGTCCAGTTGTTGCAGCTAAGCACGGGATTAATCGCCGTGCCTTCAACTGGATTGTCAAATCTTACTACATTGAGTAGCAAGATTTGACCGCTATTCCTCTCCGGCTTGCTTCGCTCTTATCCGGAGTCTCACGCGAATACGATGAATACCCCAACCCCAGATCCCCTAGCCGAAATTGCCGCCTGTAACGATCAGGCATTAAACACCCTAACCCGATCGCTTACCCATTCCCAGGGAGAGTTTACCTTGATTCTGGCGCGGTGTAACTATACCTGTTTGCGATCGCAGATTCTCCACCTGCTACACCAACGCTGTTCCCTCAATTTATTTGAGTTATCTCTAGACTCATCGGCGCAGACAATCTATACCGCGATTCACAATCATGTAGAGAATCAAAAACCGGATGCGGTATTAGTCACCGGGTTTGAGTCAGTAACGGATCTCGATAACTTACTCATCGCCACCAATCGAGTACGGGATTTATTTCGCCAGTGTCCCTTTCCCGTCGTCTTTTGGGTAACTAATCAGGTATGCAAACGGCTGATCCGAGTCGCCATGGATCTCTACAATTGGTCGAGTCCAAAGTTAGAATTTGTGTTACCTGAACCTGCACTAATGGCATTAGTTGCAGAAACAGCGAACCAAGCCTTGGCAGATGAGGAAAACTTAACCTTAGATGATACCGAATTACAAGCCATTCTGCAATCATACTCCGATCAAGGACAAAATTTCCCCCCTGAGTTTCATGCTATTTTATGCTTAAGTTTGGGAATCATTCACACCCGAAACAATCACATCGATGAAGCCATTCCTTACTATCAGCAAAGTTTAACCCTTTGGCAACAGCATCAGTCCGGAGAACATAAGGGAATTACGTCACTGCATCTGGCTTGGGCGTATGCGCTGAAAGGGGAGCAATATCAAGCAAAAATTTGGGACTATGTGCAGCAAGCTTGGCAGCATTTGCATCAGGAACGCTGCACCGATTCCTTGGTTCATCATAGTTGTAAATTTGGGGATTTACTGAGACAGGTTGGTGACTGGGAAAAATTACAACACTTAGCGGAAAAAGCATTAACTTGGCATCAGCAGCAGGGGGATGTTCAGAAAATCGCCCAAGATTATGGGTTTTTAGCCGATGTTGCTTTAAATCAACGTCAATGGCGGGATGCTCAAAAGTTGGCACAGCAAGGGATTAAGGCTTGGCAACAGGTATCAGAGTTTGAGATTAAACGGTTAGGATTGTGTTATTTTATTCTGGCACAATCCCAGCAACACTTGGATCAAGAAAAAGACGCGATCGCGACATTGGCAACAGCGAGAGAGATTAGCGTAAATGCCACCATTCCCCTGCATCAGTATGACCCGAAACTTTATGTTCAAATCCTGCAAGACTTACGCACTCTGAAATTTGAACAAGGCGATTATTTAGACGCCTTTCATTTAAAATTAGAACAACGGCAAATCGAGACCCAATATGGCTTACGGGCATTTATTGGGGCGGGACGCCTGCACCCGCCGCGACAGGTTATTCAGCCCGGTATTCGGGGAAGACAGGGGTTATCCTTATCCCAAATCGTCGCGTCTTCTGGACGCCAGAGGGATGTAGAGGAACTGTTAGAACGGATTCGACGACGCGATCGCAAATTGACGGTGATTTATGGGTCATCTGGGGTAGGAAAGAGTTCGATTTTGCAAGCGGGATTGGTTCCGATTCTGCAACAGACGTATTTTGAAGGACGGGATATTGTCCCTGTTTTGCTACAAGTTTATAAGGATTGGGTAGGGGGATTAGATAAGGGTTTAGTCGAAGCGTTGAAGAATGTTAATCGTTCTTCTATTTCTGCTAAGGATTCTCTAAAGACTCAATCTGATTCCCCCCCCGCCCCCCTTAAAAAGGGGGGAGCTAAGAGAGGCTCTAACATTGATCTAATTGGGGATAATAAAAGAAGTTCTGACTCCCCCCTTCCCTTGCAGGGAAGGGGGGCTGGGGGGGTTAGGTCAACCCGATCAACGATTCTCAAACAATTGCGTCAAAATGAACACAGCCAACTATTAACGGTGCTAATTTTTGACCAATTTGAGGAGTTTTTCTTTAATCACAAAGATCCAGCCAGCCGACGAGATTTTTATGACTTTCTGCGCGAATGTGTAGAGATTCCTTATGTCAAAATTATTTTATCCATGCGGGAAGACTATATTTATTATCTGTTAGAGTTAAACCGCACAACGCCGTTACCCAAAGATTATAAAGCTCCTGATCATATTCTCTATTACTTGGGAAATTTTTCAGCCGCAGACGCCAAATCAGTTATTCAGAGTTTAACCGCGCGATCGCATTTACCTTTTGAGCCAGATTTAGTTGACCAATTGGTGCAGGATTTAGCCAAGGATTTGGGAGAAGTGCGTCCGATTGAATTGCAGATCGTGGGATATCAACTGGAAACGAAGAAGATTACTACGCGGGAGGAGTATCGAAAATATGGGTCTAAGGAGGAATTAGTTGAGGCGTTTTTAGCTGATGTTGTTCAAGATTGTGGATCAGGAAATGAGCAGGTTGCCAAACTCGTCTTGTATTTGCTCACTGATGAGAATAACACTCGCCCTCTAAAAACTCGTGCGGATTTGGAATTGGAGTTAGAGGTAAAGAGTACAACGCTAGATTTAGTTTTAGAGGTGTTAGTCGAATCAGGGATAGTCTTGAGAGTTCCGGCTATTCCAGATGACCGCTATCAACTGGTTCACGATTATCTCGTATTATTTGTGCGTCATCAACAATCTGAGCGATTAATTAAGGAATTAGAGAAAGAGAGAGAACAACGGAAGCTGACGGAAGCCAAGCTGAACCAAGTTCTGAGACAACAACTCGAAGACACTCGCCGTTCATTAGTGTGGAAAGTGGGACTCGGCGTGCTTAGTGGCGCGTTAGCAATATTCTTGCCATTTGTGTTACTGAATCAGAATGATAGTTATCTCAATTCTCGGATTACTGAAGCGAAAAGGAAACTTAGCTCAAACCAAGATTTAGAGGCGCTAGTTGAAACCTTAAAGGCAGGAAAACGGCTGCAACGTTGGTCAATTGGCGTCAATCCTGAGACTGAAATTAAAGTAAAAGCAGCATTACAGGATGTGGTTTACAGTATCAGAGAAGTGAATAGTTTTCACGGACATAGCGGTACAGTAACTTGTGTTTCTTTTAGTTCGGATGGTCAGTTAATTGCATCGGGTAGTGAGGATACAACGATCAAGATTTGGAGTGTGGATGGTAGGGAAGTTGTTACACTTAAAGGACATGAGGATACGATTACCAGTATTGACTTTAGCCCGGACGGAAAATGGATTGTTTCTGGAAGTGAAGACAGCACCCTTAAACTATGGCGTATTGAGGGTAAAGAACGTCAAGCGGTTGCTACGTTTACAGGACATGATAAACCTGTTACCAGTGTAAGCTTTAGCCCCAATAGTCAGCTAATTGTATCGGGGAGTGAAGACAAAACTGTAAAACTCTGGAAGCTTGATGGTCAAGAAGTTGCCACGCTCAAGCATGATAAAAAGGTCAATAGCGTCAGTTTCAGTTCAAATGGTCAGCTAATTGCCTCTGCTAGTGATGACGAAACGGTAAAGCTTTGGAGTCAGGATGGTAAATTAATTAAAACCTTAAATCATGGTTCTTCTGTTAATCAAGTAGTTTTTAGTCCGGATAGTCAAATTATTATATCTCAGTTAGATCAATCCCTATTCTCATGGCGACAAGACGGTTTCTTGATAAAAAAATATAATTACTTTGGGGAAATATCGGATTCTAATCAGAAAATATTTGCATTCTCTGATCCATTTTATTCAAACACAAAATACGTAACACTACTTCCATTTTTTAACGAAAAGAAAGCAAAATTTAGATTAATAAAAGGTCATAAAAATAAAGTTAGTAGTATTGACTTGAGTACAGATGCAAAAATGCTAGTTTCTGGAAGTGAAGATAACACAGTAAAATTATGGGATGTAGAAAAATCTAGTTTTGAAACTCCCAGACATATTGATTTGAGTGGTACGGCAACTCATATAAATTTTAGTTTAAATTCTAATCTATTTGCCTCCACTACTACACTTTATACCCGATATGGGTTCAGCAAAATCAAAAATAAAAATACTGAACTAGAATTATGGAGTTTAGATGGCAAACTCTTACAAAGCTTTCCAGGAGAAAACTCAACAGTAAGTTTTAGCCCCAGCAGTCCGATTTTGGCTGCTGCCAGTAGCAATAAAGTTTTACAAATTTGGAGCGAAACTGGTAAAATATTTACCCTTAAAGGAACCAATATTGATGAAACAATTAGTTTAGGTGCTAATGACATAGCGCTAACAAATAATAATCATACACAACTGTCAAACAAAGATGATCAATCAAAAATATTTCTCAAGGGGCATGAAGATCAGATATATCTGATCGATTTCAGTGCTGATGTAAAGACTATTGCCACAGCAAGTAAAGATAACACTGTTAAAATTTGGCAACGGAATGGCAAGTTAATTAAAACTTTGAAAGGTTACAAAGATAGAATTAATAACATCAGTTTAAGCTCAAATGGTGAGACATTGGTTATTCATGATAGCGATAACAATGTAAAATTCTTGCAAAGAGATGGAACAATTATTAAGACAGTTCAAGGATATGGTCTTCTTAATGTTAGGTTCAGCCCTGATGGTCAGACTCTGGCGATTTTGGATAACCCTCTACCTCTATATATTTACACTAATAACACATTGACAACTTGGAAAATCGACGGCACTAAAATTGCCACGTTTAAAGTCAATGGCTGGATTAAAGATTTTAGCTCGGATGGCAAGACAATAGTTACTGAAGATGACAACAGTAAGCAATTCTGGGATCTAAACGGTACTTTGCTCAATACCTTTGACAAAAAAACAAAAGGCTACAGTCATGATTACCGAATATTGTTGACGGTCAAAGATGATAAAATATTACAACTTTGGCAGCGTGATGGAAGTAAACTTGCTACTATTAAAGTTCAGGCTGAGTCACTGTACAACGACATATATAGTGACTTTTTAGTTAGGTATCGTTTCAGTCCAGACAGTAAAAAGATCGCCCTGCTAACTAGCCAAAACACAGTGGAACTCTGGAAAACTGATGGCACTTTTATAAAAACTATTCCATTTCAGAGTGATCGATTCTTTAAGGAAGATAAAACTGAACCCATACCCATGACTTTCAGTCCCAATAGCCAAAGCTTTGCCATTCGCAGTGATGACAACACTGTGCAACTTTGGAGTGTTGAAGGCAAATTGAAGCAGACTATTCAGGGACAGGGAGATGCGATTACTGATCTAAACTTTCTGCCAAACAGCGAAACCCTTGCCATTACCGGGATTGATGATACAGTGAAGATCTGGAAAACTGACGGCACATTGCTGAAAAGTCTTCAAGAACCAAGAAATCAGGTGAACCGCGTCAGTTATAGTCCCGACGGTAAACTGATTGCGGCTGCTAGCGATGACAAAACCGTTAAAATCTGGAACCGGGAAGGCAAATTAATTAGAACGCTTAAGGGACATACTGATCATGTTAATGATGTGAGTTTCAGTTCCGACGGTAAATTTATTGCCTCAGCCAGCGAAGATAAAACCGTCAAACTTTGGCAGCTTGATGGTACATTAATTAAAACCTTCAACGAACATGGCAATAGCGTCAATCGGGTAACGTTCAGTCCTGATGGACAGTTTATTGCTTCTGCGAGTGATGACAAAACCGTTAAACTCTGGAGTCTGAATGACAAAACAACTCTCTCATTCTCTCATGACTATCCAGTGACCAGTGTCAACTTTAGACCCGATGGTCAACTGATTGCTTCAGCGAGTACACAAAACGTAAAACTCTGGAGTTTGGATGGTAAACTACTGACAACCTTTGATCGGATAGGCAGTCATGACGTGAGTTTCAGTCCGGATGGTCAACTGATTGCGGCTGGCGGTTATGACAACATTGCCGTGTGGGATTCTGATTTGGATAAATTGCTAGAACGGGGATGCAATTGGGCGCGGAATTATCTCAAGCATAATCCCAAGGTGAAAGAACGCGATCGCACTCTCTGTGATGATATTGGTACTCAAGAGTAAATTTTGGTTCGTGGCTATCTTGTCCACAGTTGTCCTGTGTTGAGCGGATAGCGCTACTCTGAAATTGCACTCTTATCTTGTGCCATGAACTCTATCCTGGTTTTCGGTAGCATCAATATCGATTTAGTCACCAAAACTCCCCGCTTACCTGTTGCGGGTGAAACGGTGAACGGATCTGAGTTTTTTACCGCTTCTGGGGGGAAAGGGGCAAATCAGGCTGTTGCCGCCGCACGACTGGGAATGGTGACTCATTTGGTTGGGCGCTTGGGAGATGATGCATTTGCCCATCAACTGCTGGCAAGTTTACAAGCCGCAGGTGTGCAAACAGATAAAATTTTGCGGGATACTTCAACAAGTTCCGGTGTGGCGGTGATTTTGGTTGATGAAACGGGCGAAAATCAGATTGTGATTACAGCAGGTGCCAATGGACAACTAAATCAAACCGATGTGGAACGCCTCAAACCCCTCTTACCCACAGCCACCGCGCTACTGATGCAGCTAGAAATTCCCCTGATTACCGTTGTTGAAGCGGCTAGAACTGCCCATGATGCAGGGGTTCCGGTGATTCTTGATCCAGCACCTGCCCAGGATATTCCACTTGAACTGTATACCCTGGTTGATATTATCACTCCCAATCAGATAGAAGCCAGTCAGTTGGTGGGTTTTGCTGTGGATAGTTTGGAAACAGCCCAGAAAGCCGCGCCTATCCTTCAGCAACGAGGTGTGAAGACTGTCATTCTGACATTGGGGAACCAAGGCGTTTACTGTAGCACCCCATCTGAACGCTTTTTTATACCAGCCTTTCCAGTTCAAGTTGTTGATACCACGGCGGCGGGTGATGCGTTTAATGGCGCATTAGCGGTGGCGTTGGCTGAGGGATTATCGATACAACAAGCCGTTGTTTGGGGTGCAGCAGCCGGGGCAATTTCGGTTACTCAAGCCGGGGCGCAGCCTTCACTACCGAATCGTGAAGCATTGGCACAGTTTCTAACGGATGTAGAGACGTAGCATGCTACGTCTCTACGCAACATTCGTGGCGTTGTTTTTCGTTCAAATTAACCGCCCGCTACAGCAGGGACAATGCTGACTTCATCGCCATCGCTGAGTTGGGTATTTGTGCCATCCAGAAAGCGAATATCTTCGCTATTGACGTAGAAGTTTAAAAAGCGACGCGGCTTCCCTTGATCATCACACAAGCGCCCTTTAATTCCAGGACAATTAATTTCGAGGGAGTCTAAAAGTTCAGCGACATTGCCAGCGCTGCATTCAATCATTGCTTTATTGTCAGTGAATTTCTGGAGGGTGGTAGGAATTAAAACTTTTACAGCCATAGATTTGGAATCAGTGATTAATGGGTAGATGTTCGAGATGTTTCCAAGTAGAGATATAGGGAAACAACTTAAGGTGATAAGCAATACTGGTCAGCTTTTGGGCTGTGTACTCGCACTTTTTGCCTCCCTTCTTCTACCCAAGCCGGGTTAACGACCCCCTTCATGAGTAGAGACAAGGCAACAGGCTTTCATCGGCTAAGGGATAAAGGGGGTTCCTGTCGTCGGATTTGGTATTACTCCCCTCTCCCAAGCTTGGGAGAGGGGTTGGGGGTGAGGGTTGTCAACGTATTAAACCAAAACTTGTTGCCATTCTAAACGGTCAAGGGTATGCGCCCGTTCTAATGCTCGCTCAAAACTGTCTAATTTGGGTTCAATGGTGAGGGGTTCTCCAATATAGCCTTGAACTGCTTCTTGGGTTTTGAGTCCATTCCCAGTGATATAGGCAACGGTGGTTTCATCCGGGTTAATTTTTCCAGCTTCCACCAATTTTTTGAGAACGGCAATTGTTGTACCGCCAGCGGTTTCGGTAAAGATACCTTCAGTTTCAGCCAGCAGTTTCATCCCTTCGACGATTTCGGCGTCGGTGACGGATTCAATATTACCGTTGGTTTTCTGGGCGATCTCTAGGGCGTAAATGCCATCAGCAGGATTTCCGATCGCGATCGACTTAGCAATTGTACTCGGTTTTACCGGAGTGACGAAATCCCGTCCTTCCCGGAAGGCTTGGGCAATGGGAGAACAGCCTTCGGCTTGTGCGCCACTGAAGCGCACCGCTTTATCCGCTACTAAGCCAGTTTTGACGAACTCTTGGAAGCCTTTATAAATTTTTGTGAACAGAGAACCGGAAGCCAAGGGCGACACAATATGATCCGGTAGTTGCCAACCCAGTTGTTCGGCGACTTCAAAGCCCAGAGTTTTTGAGCCTTCTGAATAATAAGGACGCAAATTAATATTGACAAATCCCCAACCATGGGTATTGGCAACCTCACAACAGAGGCGGTTGACCTGATCATAGTTGCCTTCTACTGCCATTACGGTGGGGTTGTAGATTAATGTACCTAAGACTTTCCCCGCTTCTAAGTCAGCCGGAATAAATACACAACAATCTAAGCCCGCGTGTGCCGCGATCGCAGCGGTAGAATTAGCTAAGTTCCCTGTACTGGCACAAGATACGGTAGAAAATCCTAATTCTCTAGCTCTAGTGAGGGCTACAGATACCACCCGATCCTTGAAACTCAAGGTGGGCATATTTACAGCATCATTTTTAATATAAAGATTTTTTAGACCCAGGCGGCGGGCGAGACGATGGGATTTGACTAGAGGTGTCATCCCTGTCCCCACATCAATAGGATTATCGGTAGCTACGGGTAGGAAGGAACGATAGCGCCAAATTGAATTCGGACCTGACTGAATCGTCTCACGGGTGACGTGGCGGCGCAGGGCGTCGTAATCATACGTGACTTCCAACGGACCAAAGCAGAACTCGCAAACGTGGATGGGTTGGAGTTCATATTCAGCACCACACTCTTTACAGGTGAGGTTTTTGAATGTAGCAGAGGTGCTGGATGTATTGGATGTATGGGGGATGGTTGCCTGGGTCATGATGTGGTCTCTCTCTATTCGTCAACGTTTTGCTGATAGTAACACAGCCCAAAACCACCGTCAAACATACCCGACTTTTTTTGTCGGGATTAATTTTGTGGAAAGGAAGCTGGGTAAGATGGGGGAGATGAGGGAGATTATGTAGGAGCGGGTTTCACTACTATTGTTTGAAATGGTGCGTTACGCTTCGCTAACGCACCCTACATACGAATGACAAATGACGAATGACAAATGACAAATGACAAATGACAAATGACAAATGACAAACACTTCCCTTTATCAAGTCGGTGGGAGTCTACACAAAGATGCTCCCACCTATGTTCAACGAAAAGCCGATCGCGAACTGTATCATGCTCTAAAACAGGGTGAGTTTTGCTATGTTCTCAACTGTCGGCAAATGGGAAAATCGTCTCTATTAGTTCAAACCCACCATCGCTTGCAAGAAGAAGGATTCCAATGTGCCACGCTTGATATGACCATGATCGGTTCGGAAACAATTACGCCTGATCAGTGGTATAAGGGATTAGTTCTGGATTTAACTCGCAAATTTAAACTGTTTAAAACGGTTAATCTAAAAAAATGGTGGCAGGAGCAGGAAGATATTTCGTTGCCTCAACGATTTAATAAATTTATCAGCGAAATTCTTTTAACCCATTTCCCTACCAAAAACATTATTATATTTATCGATGAAATTGATAGTATTTTAAGCTTGAATTTTCCTATTGATGACTTTTTTGCCCTAATTCGGTTTTGTTATAATCAACGTAGTCTAGAATCTGACTACAATCGCCTCACCTTTGCTATCTTTGGTGTCGCCACACCCAGCGATTTAATTGCCGACAAAAAGCGCACGCCATTTAATATTGGCAAAGCCATAGAACTGCACGGCTTTCAACTGGACGAAGCCCAACCCTTAACCCAAGGATTCAGCCAACAATTTGCTAAACCTGAAGCCATTATTAAAGAAATATTAGCCTGGACAGGAGGGCAACCTTTTTTAACCCAAAAGCTGTGTCAACTGGTGCTAGACGTGGCGCAAAATACAGTGAGAGATGATCTAAAAATTCCACCGGGTACTGAAGCCTTTTGGGTTGAATCCGTGGTACGCGATCGCATCATTCGGCATTGGGAATCTCAGGATGAACCAGAACACCTACGTACTGTCCGCGATCGCCTGTTGAGAAACGAAGCACGGGCGGGTAGATTACTGGGCATTTATCAACAAATTTTACAGGGTATTGATATCGCTACCGATGATAGCCGCGAACAAACAGAATTACTTTTATCGGGCTTAGTTCTTAAAGAAAAAGGAGTATTAAAACTAAAAAATAGAATTTATTCCGCCATTTTTAATCAGCAATGGGTTGAAGCCCAATTTACCCATCTGCGCCCTTACTCTCAAGCCTTAGCTGCTTGGGTTGCCTCCCACTTTCAGGATTCATCACGACTCTTGCGCGGACAAGCGTTAAAAGATGCCCAACAATGGTCTCAGGGCAAAAGTTTGAGTGACTTAGACTATCAATTCTTAGCCGCCAGCCAAATCTGCGATCGCAATGAAGTACAACAGCAGATAGAAGCCGCACGCATCAAGGAGGTTGAAGCACGACTCACCGCTGAACGTCAGATTGCTAAAAAGCAGCGATTACTATTAGCAACCTTTGCGGCAATGTTAATTATAGTCAGTGGATTGGCTGGGGCAATTCTGGTGCAAAACCGCAGGTTAGCGATTAGTGAGATTGAAGCAATTACTACGTCTTCAGAAGCACTATTTGCCCTCGATCAACGATTAGAGGCATTAATCGCCGCCCTGCGAGCCAAACAGAAATTACAAGCTTTAGGTCGAGTGGATACCCAGACAAAACATTCGGTTGAAAAAGTGCTAAGAAAGGCAGTGTATGGTGTCAGAGAGCATAATCGCCTCTCTGGTCATCACCAGCAAGTCCATGATGTAACATTTAGTCCTGATGGTTTAATGATTGCTTCAGCAGGTGACGATAAAACGATTAAGCTTTGGCAACCTGATGGAACGTTCTTAACCACAATTAAGGGACACAGTGATACCGTTAAAAGCGTAGCCTTTAGCCCAGATAGTCAACTCATTGCTTCAGCAAGTAAGGATAAAACAGTGAAACTGTGGCGGCATGATGGCACATTAGTAGCTACACTTAATGGGCATACTAATCAGGTGAATAGTATCACCTTTAGTCCGAATGGTCAGATGTTAGTCACTGGGAGTGATGATCAGACAATAAGACTTTGGAAAATTGATCAAACTTGTATGAATTTAGCCGACAAGGTAGATGAGAGAGATAGGGGGAATGAGGGCGGGTTTAGTAACATTAGGGTGACAAAAAATGATCAGCGTGAAACCCGCCCCTACACAAAATTTAAAATCATGCCATCGAGGGTTGCAAAGGGTCAAAACCATTCCCTCGAACGAATTGAAGGAGCGCCCAATCCCCAAGAATGCTTTGTTTCTAGAATTATAAAAGGGCATCGCGGAGAAGTTCGCAGTGTAGCCTTTAGTCCTGATGGTCAATACTTTGCCTCTGCTAGTTGGGATGACACTATCAAACTTTGGACGCCTAATGGGACGTTACTGAAAACTCTCAAAGGTCATCAGGGTGGGGTCAATGATGTAACTGTTAGTCCCAATAGTCAAATCTTGGCTTCAAGTTCGATAGATGGAACCGTCAAACTCTGGCAACCTGATGGACTATTACTGAGAACGTTAACTGGACATACGGATGGAGTTTTTGGTTTAGCATTTAGTTCCGATAGTCAAACCCTTGCTTCTGTAAGTTGGGATCAAACTGTTAGACTGTGGCAAACAGATGGAACCGAACTCAGTGTTTTGAAAGGGCATCAAAATGGACTCTGGGCGGTGGCATTTAGCCCCGATGGTCAAATGTTGGCGTCTGCGAGTTTGGATGGTACAATTAAACTTTGGACGCAAGAAAAAAGCTTATTAACCTTTCTCCAAGGACATCAAGATGCGGTTTGGGGTGTTGATTTTAGTCCAGATAGTCAAACTCTGGTTTCCGGGAGTTGGGATGGTGCGATCAAACTCTGGCGACGTGATGGTCAGGTGTTAGCGTCTTTTAAGGGGCATGATGAAGCCGTGTTAGATGTTGCTGTTGCTCCGCCAGTGAAGGCTAATTTTCCCTCTGAAAATGGCAGAGTGAAGCAGAAAGAAAAGAATCAAGGCAATAGCGAAACTATTGAATCACTGCCAACCAATGAGCTAATAATTGCCTCGGCGAGTGGAGATAAAACGATTAAATTTTGGCAAGGTGATGGGACTTTATTGAAAACCTTACGGGGACATAGCAGCAGAGTTTACGGTGTAGAATTTAGCCCAGAAGGTCAGTTACTTGCCTCTGCTAGTACCGACAATACCATCAAACTTTGGACGCGGGAGGGTAAATTACTCAAAACCTTAACCGGACATCGTGATGTAGTTTTTGACGTGGTATTTAGCCCAGATGGTCAATTGATCGCCTCTGGAAGTCAAGATAAAACGATTAAACTTTGGACAAGGGACGGCACATTGTTGAAAACCTTAACCGGACATGGTGATAGTATTCTTGGCTTAGCCTTTAGTCCCGATAGTCAGCGCCTTGCTTCCGCGAGTTGGGATAATACGATTAAACTTTGGACAAGGGATGGTACATTACTAGCCACCCTAGACGGGCATCGCGATCGCGTCAACGATATTGCATTTAGTCCCGATGGGCAACTTCTGGCGTCTGCGGGTTTAGATAAGACGGTTAAACTGTGGCGCAAGGACGGTACACTGCTAGTCACGTTAGAAGCCCATAGCGATCGCGTCTACGATATCACCTTTAGTCCCGATGGTCGCACCCTTGCCTCTGCTAGTGTAGACAAAAGCGTAATTTTGTGGGATTTGGAGCGAGTTGTTAATCTTGATCAGGTTTGGGCATTTGGTTGTGATTGGGTGGAGGACTATCTGCGGACAAATGTCAAAGTTAAGGAACAGGACAAAAAAGTTTGTGACAACGTTAGTAACCCTTAACGCCGCAGGCGTTTAAGTAGGTGGGGACAATTAAAGTTAAATTTCATCTAGACTAGCTATATATTTTTTATCAATACAGTGTGGTCATTCAGAACAACAAACTTATAACTTTATCACTTCTACAATATGGATACTCTGACCAAGCTGGCTAATCGCCGTTATTTTGACCAACAACTTGAACAAGAGTGGCATCATTTAAATGTCGAACAGTCTCCTCTATCCTTAATTTTGTGTGATATTGATTGTTTCAAAACCTACAACGAAATCTATGGCATAGCAGCGGGTGATGAGTGTTTGCGACGCATTGCCGATTGCCTACGTCGCTGTGTTAAGCGGACAACAGATATCGTCGCACGTTATGGGGGAGAAGAATTTGCGATTCTTTTACCGCATACTAATGCTATGGGAGCTTTTCAAGTAGCAGAAAAGATGCGAGAGAAAATCAAATCCCAAGGCATTGAATTTAAACCGCCTGGCACGTTCAATTTACCCGCGCCTGTTGTCACCGTTAGTTTTGGCGTTGCCTGTTTGGTTGACCCCCATACTGACATTGATGCTTTGATTATGGCGGCAAATCAAGCCCTTTATCTATCGAAACAGCAAGGACGCGATCGCGTTACCCTCAGTTCAGTATAAGTTTCAACCCCACCCAATTGTAGGGTGCGTTACGCTTCGCTAACGCACCGTTGTTCAAGGCTTTGGTGGGTTAGCAAGCTACGTCCTTTGTAACGGTTTGAGGTATATTTACAGAACTTAATAGAGTTCGGTCTATTTCCACCAAGCTACTTGGAACCCGAAGCTGTTCTTGAATGCCCTGTTTCCTGTTCCCTAACCAAGGACGAATGACACACATTGTAAACAAATATTGCGGATATCATAAAAATATGTTGAGAAATGTGCCAAAACTCAAATACGGTCTTATCCTTGGAACTTAAAGAAATGTGTCGAGGTTGATGATGGAACAATTTAACAAATATCGCTTGATCTGCACCCTGAGTTTTGGCGATATCTATGGACAAGTCATTGTGTGGTTAATCGTCATTTTCATAAGTCTTGCCTCTGCACTAGCGTTGTGGAGTGCCGATCGCCAAATTTATGCGTTGGCAACGGTGGGATTAGTCTTGGTCTTATCCTTACCCTTTTTACTCTTTGCCTTTGTGACCACATTGCTGAATCATATTGAAATATTAGCAATGGATGAGCAGGAAACAACGGCTGCCGATCGCAGCAGTCGCGGTGCATCCCAACCGGCTCAGGCAACGAGCTAGTACCAGAAGGCTCTAAGTCAGACTAACTTTTCACGGGATGTGGTGTCTCTGTAGGGGCGGGTTTCACCACTATCTTTTCGCTTGCAACCGGATGTAACTAAACCCGCCCCGACTTTCGGTAGGGAATTTTAGTAATCAGTCAAGATAGATAACAGCAGAAATTCAATCGAGTTGAGATGCGAGAACACGATGTCATTATTGTCGGCGGTGGTTTAGCCGGGTGTCGGGCGGCGTTGGAAATTAAACGCACTGATCCGAAGCTGAATGTGGCACTGGTTGCCAAAACCCATCCGATTCGTTCCCACTCCGTTGCGGCGCAAGGGGGGATGGCGGCGACGCTGAAAAATGTGGATGCGGAGGATACTTGGGAAGCCCACGCTTTTGATACGGTTAAGGGTTCGGATTATCTGGCGGATCAAGATGCGGTGGAAATTCTTACCCGCGAAGCGCCGGATGTGGTGATTGATTTAGAACATCTGGGGGTACTCTTTTCCCGCTTACCTGATGGTCGCATTGCCCAACGTGCCTTTGGGGGTCATTCCCATCGCCGTACCTGCTATGCTGCCGATAAAACGGGTCATGCGATTCTGCATGAACTGGTAAGTAATCTCCGCAAGAACGACGTGACAGTATACGAAGAATGGTACGTCATGCGGCTGATTTTGGAAGATGGGCAGGCAAAAGGGGTGGTAATGTTTAACCTCCTGACGACTCACCTGCAAGTGGTACGGGCAAAAGCGGTGATGTTTGCCACCGGGGGATATGGACGGGTGTTTAATACCACCTCCAATGATTTTGCCTCGACGGGGGATGGTTTAACCATGTCCGCGTTGGCGGGAGTACCGTTGGAGGATATGGAGTTTGTCCAGTTTCATCCGACGGGGTTGTATCCGGTGGGTGTGTTAATTTCTGAAGCGGTACGGGGTGAAGGAGCGTATCTAATTAATAGCGAAGGCGATCGCTTCATGGCAAATTATGCGCCGAGTAAAATGGAACTCGCCCCACGAGATATTACCTCACGCGCGATCGCATTAGAAATTCGTGCCGGTCGAGGGGTGCATCCGGATGGGAATCCTGGCGGTCCTTGTATCTATCTGGATTTGCGACACATGGGCAAAGAAAAGATCATGAGTCGGATTCCCTTCTGTTGGGAAGAAGCCCACCGACTTGTCGGGGTTGATGCCGTATACGAACCCATGCCCGTGCGTCCTACTGCCCATTATTCCATGGGTGGCATTCCCGTCAATACCGATGGACAGGTGCGAAGTGGACCCGATGGATTGGTTGATGGATTTTTTGCGGCTGGGGAATCCGCTTGTGTCTCGGTTCACGGTGCTAATCGTTTGGGGAGTAATTCCCTGCTAGAGTGCGTGGTTTACGGCAAACGAACCGGGGCTGCGATCGCGCAATATATTCAAAACCGCAAATTACCTGACATTGATGAGCAACTCTACCTCAATGCTGCCCAGAATAAGATTAATGCCTTGCTGGGTCAATCCGGAAGCCTACGCATCGGTCAACTGCGTCAAAACTTCCAAGACTGCATGACTCAATACTGCGGCGTCTTCCGCACCGAGGCGTTAATGCAGGAAGGATTAAATCAACTGCAACAGTTAAAACAGCAGTATGAAAATATCTATTTAGATGACAAAGGAAGCTGCTGGAATACGGAATTAATCGAGGCGTTGGAACTGCGGAATCTGATGGTAGTTGGGGAAATTATTCTCACCTCTGCCCTAAATCGCCAAGAAAGTCGCGGTGCCCATTCTCGCGAGGATTATCCCCAACGGGATGATACCAACTTCTTGAAGCATACCTTGGCATACTATTCCTCAGCCGGAATTGATTTGCAGTATAAATCGGTGGCGATGACCCGTTTTGAACCCCAAGAACGCAAGTATTAAGCATTCTTGCTCCTCTCTTCCTCTTCCCCTTTCAAAGGGGGGAAACGTTTATTCAATTTCATCGCTATGAATCCTGTTGAAATATCTGCGGAATGTAGGCTGTACCTAACTCTCAAACCCTTACATAAGACTAAGGACAAATGACGAAGGACGAATGACAAATGACAATCTCAGCCGTTAACTTTTATTGTCCCTACCTACTTAAAAAATTATTCCCCTTGCGGCTGCGGTGACGTGGGTGTACCAGGATTGGGTGGAACAGAACCACCAGGGTTGATGGGAAATTGTCCAGGAGATGGTGATAAACCCCCTGGATTCGGTTGGGGTGATCCAAATTGAGATTGACCCGGAATCCCTGGAAATTGAGGTGGCAAATTGGGGTTAAATGTGCCATCCGGATTCATTGGCAGTTGTCCAGGATTGGGGTTAAATTCGGGGACTCCAGTTGGCGGAGACGTGAGATTCGTTCCCGGAAATTGCGGCGATTGTCCGGGTGAATTAGCTAGCGCCACGCGATCGCCCCCCACTTCCCGGAGTAAGTCCAAGACTTGGACAACTTCGTTATACATAGCATTGGGGGAGGCGTAGAGGACAAACACGCCACTGGGGTTTTGTTGTTTGTAAGCTTGGAGTTGTTGAATAAACTGATCCTGGCTAATCACCGGATTTTTTTCCACATACACTTGTCCCAATTCATCCAGACTGATCATCAGAATCTGCCTTCCTTGGGAAGTTCCGGTACTGGCTTTGGGTAAATCCACATTAATGGCTTGTTGGCGCGATAGCCCCACGGCTGCCAGGATAAAGAAGGTCAAGATACAGAAAATAACATCAATGAGCGGTACGATCTCGATCCGAACTTCTTCGGTGGGGGAATCCATCCGCAAGTTTAAGGGGCGGGGTAATGGGGGGACAAAAGCGGCGCGTTGTTTTTTGGTTCGTGGCTGGGGTGACTGGCGTAGTGTTGTCATCGTTTAAAGATCAAAATCGGGCAAACTGTACGGGTTGATGATGTCTGCTTTGGTATCTGTGAGAAATGGGCATTGATTGCCAAGCTGCACTCAGGATATCAAGACAATCAGAGTTCTAATTTTCTGGCTTTCCTGGGGGGTTGGGGACAGCCGTGCGATCGCTTTCCGAGACTTGAGACTTATCTGGGTCAACGTTATCATCTGGGTTGGTTTTAGCCTTGGCGACGGGAGTGCGATCCTCCGGCTGCTGCTGAGATCGAGGTTTTTGGGGTGGAGTGCGATCGCGTTTGGGAACCTCAAAACTCTCTTGATAAAGGTTAACGTTATTCTCTGGAACGTTATAGTTCAGCACTTGCTCACTATCCTCAGCCTGTAACCAATCTTGGCGATACAGCAATTCCAACTCTGTCCCCGCTTTGCGGAATATTTTGACTTGGTTAAACCAAAAGGCTTGAAACAGTCGATAAAATGCCAAACTGGTAATCGCGATAATCAGTCCTGTTGCCGTACTAATCAGCGCTTCACCGATTCCCAAGGTTACCCCAGCGGTGGAGGCTGTACCCAGTTGATCAATAGTAATTGAGCCTAAGGAGTTGATTAAACCAAGTACCGTTCCCAGTAATCCCAACAGCGGAGACAGCGCAATCACCGCTTCTAATAGCTTATCGCCGCGCCGCATCGCCGCTAACTCGTCATCCGCCGCCCCCTCTAAAGCCAAGCGGAATAATTCCGGTTCGGGGCTAATCAGGCGTAGGGGAGCATATAAATATCGTCCCACGGGTTGTCGCCGTGATTTCATCGCGATTTCTCTAGCCACCTGCCAATTTTGAGTGGCTGCATCCAGCACCCGATTGACAATTTCCTGTTGTTTCAATAGGATTCCCGCCCAAAACCACAGGCGTTCAAAAATTGTCCCCACGGCTAGGATCGAAAGCCCCAACAGGGGCCACATGGCGATTCCGCCCTTTTCAATAACTGCAATAATATCCATATCGTTTCTCAACCTCCCTTGATTGCTCAGTATAATTGTCTTTGCTAAAATGCAAGCCACTCCAATTCTAGGGATTTCTCGCCGCTTGCAAAGAGGTTGATTAATTTTCGCGGCTAGAGTGCGGGATTCGGGAGAGACGGGTGGCGATTTGGCAACTGTCTCAATACAGTTCGGTTAAGGGGTGTAGAGACGCGCCATGGCGCGTCTGGGAGATGGGAAAGAAAACATTCAATCAATTGTTATTGTCAATAGTGACAAAATTCTCGTAGTGCGAGCATCTTGCTCGCTACTCATCCCCAACTTAAATTAAATGGCACTGAAAATTTGCATTTTTGAATCGCCGAAACTCTTGATATACCGTGGGGTGGGTTGAGCGAAGTCGAAACCCACCAGCCTTAATTCAGTACCATTCAACCTAAATTTTTGCACAAAATGTTCTCGTAGTGGCGTGGCACACCTTATTTAATGAATTAAGCATTAGCCCGGAAACTGTAGGGGCGCAAAGACTTGCGCCCGATTCAATGGTAAAATCTATTCCACAATTTTAGCTGTGTCAGTCTAGTAGTGGCGTTGCACGCCTAAATTGATGGATGAGATTCGGCTTGTAGTAAGGGCTTTAGCCCTATATCCTGTTGGGTTTCCTGTCGTCAACCTAACCTACAACCTATTCCACAATTTTAGCTATGTCAGTCCACTACTGGCGTGGCACAGCTACAATGGTGGGATAAATTTTACGGTTACATTAGACGCACGTCTGTACAGTAAAAGGGCGCACGTCTATGCGCCCCTACTCGTCATCCACCCAATTCGGTGTGTCACGCTACGACAACGGTGGCATACTCCACATTCAAAGCTGTATTCCTGACGTTTAACTAGGGACAGATACCAGAAAATGACACCATTATTTGATGCCTTTATCTCCTACGGACGAGCCGATAGTAAAGCTTTCGCGCAAAACCTGCAAGCGCGTCTCACTGCACAAGGGTTTAACGTCTGGTTTGACTTTAATGATATCCCCCTAGCCGTAAACTTCCAGAATCAAATTGATGATGGCATCGAAAAAGCCAGTCATTTCCTATTTATCATTGCGCCTCATTCCGTTAACTCTCCCTATTGCCTAAAAGAAATTGAACTGGCGATTAAGCTGAATAAACGAATTATTCCTATATTACACGTCATGGAAATTAGCCAGGAAACCTGGCAGCAGCGTAATCCCAATGGCACAGAGGAAGAGTGGGAAGCCTATAAAGCAAAGGGATTACATGAAAGCTATCAAAATATGCACCCAACAATCTGTAAACTCAACTGGGTGTTTTTTCAGGATGGGGTAAACGATTTTGAAGCCTCCTTAGCTGACTTAGTAAAATTACTCCGTTCTCATTCCGACTATGTAGACAAACATACCCGTTTTCTAGTCAAAGCATTGGAATGGGAACGGAATCAAAAGCAACATCGTTGGCTATTAGTGGGCGAAGAGAGACAACAGGCAGAAGCTTGGTTAAAAGTACGGTTTAAAGATGAACAGCCGCCTTGTACTCCCACTGATTTACATTGCGAATACATCACCGAAAGTATCAAGAATGCTAATAACTTGATGACGCAGGTGATTCTTGCCTACAGCGATGTAGATAAGGCGATGATGGAAAAGATTCGTCGGAGTTTGAGACGAGAAAGCATTACCGTGTGGACAAATACGACAGATATCAAAACAGGAGAATCCTTTGAGGAGGCAATAAAACGAGGAATTCAACAAGCTGATAACTTGGTGTACTTGCTTTCACCAGATTCCATAGGCTCAAAATACTGCCAACAAGAATTAGACTTGGCGGTGTCACTGCATAAGCGAATTATTCCGGTATTGGTACGGGAAACATCATCAGGAGAAGTCCCATTGGCGCTACAGGGATTACAATATATTGACCTCACCGATAATGTGAAGGAAGACGATTACCTACTTGATGAAAGTCAGTTATTACGGATTCTGCATCAGGATGAGGCTTATTATCGAGAACATAAGATTTTACTGACTAAAGCGCTGAAGTGGAAAGAGCAATACCAAAATCCTAGTATTCTGCTCCGAGGCTATAACTTACGCAGTGCTGAAGCGTGGTTAAAAGTCGCACAAAAACGGACACACCATCCACCCACTGCCTTACAAGAAGAATTCATTACTGAAAGCCTGCGACAACCACCGTTAGAGTCGCTGGATGTGTTTATCTCTTACTCTCGTGCGGACTCAGACTTGGCGAGAAAGCTGAATGATGCCTTACAGATGCAAGGAAAAACGACGTGGTTTGACCAGGAAAGTATTGCATCGGGGAGTGACTTTCAGCAGGAAATTCAGTTAGGGATTAAAGCCTGTGATAACTTTTTATTTATTCTTTCACCGCGTTCGGTTAATTCACCGTACTGTGCTGCTGAGGTGGAGTATGCAGCGAGTTTAAATAAGCGGTTTGTCACTGTATTACATCAACCCTTAGACTCGGCAGATTTACATCCAGAGTTATCCAAGATTCAGTGGATTGATTTCAATCAGAATCAACGGGAGTTTAATGCCAATTTCAATCAATTGGTCAGGGCTTTAGATACGGATAGAGAACACGTTCGCCTGCATAGCAAATGGTCACAACGGGCGTTGGAGTGGCAGCAGCATGATAAAAGTGATGATTTGTTGTTGCGGGGAAATGAATTAGCCATTGCACAAGACTGGTTACAGGAAACGAATCAAAGCCGGAAAAAGCCTTCATCCACCGACTTGCAACACGCATTAATTCAGGCAAGTCTAGCGGCAAAAGAGGCTTATTTGCGTCAAGAAGAAAGTCGCCGTCAACGAGAACTTAAACAAGCTCGCCGCATTATCGTTGTATCGGTTACTGCCTTGATTGGGTTAATTGGTTTAACCAGCTTGGCTGTAGTCCAGTGGCGGGAATCCGAACAAAGGATGGCAGGTCAAATTGATGCGTTAAGCCGCTTTTCCCAGATACTGGTTAAGTCCAATCTGAAATTAGATGCTCTAATTGAAGGGATTCGGGCAGGAGCGCTACTCAAAAAATCGAATTCAGAAAAGTCGGAGATTGAGCAGCGAATTTCTCAAACTTTGCAGACGGTAATTTATGACAACAGATTTAGAGAGCGGAATCGACTAACTGGTCATAAAGATTGGGTCGATAGCGTAGTGTTCAGCCCAGATGGAAACACGATTGCTTCTGCTAGTTGGGATAAAACAGTCAGGTTGTGGAATCGAGAAGGTGAACTTCTCCACAGTCTTTCTGGTCATGAAGAACCAGTCTATAGCGTAGTGTTCAGCCCAGATGGAAACACCATTGCTTCTGCTAGTGGGGATAAAACCGTCAGGTTGTGGAATTTAGAGGATTTAACCCTAGATGCACTCATGCATAGAGCCTGTGATTGGGTTGAGGATTATCTAAAATACAATGCTCCAGAGAGTGATCAGGCTTTGTGTGATACTGTAGAACAGTAACAAGCGCGATTCCCATCATCCCCAGCAAATTCCAGTCGCATCAAACTCTCCCCCTCACGTCAGCAGGTGTAAGTTCTGCACCTGAACAGGTGGGTTATCCCCATAGAGGTTCCGGGATTAATTTGGCAAGATAAAAGGTAGCTGTCGGGGAAACTCATGAATAATTTTTCAATCCAATCCATATATAACTGGTATCGTAACGCGGTTCGCAATCCTAAATACCGTTGGTGGATAGTCTTAGGGACTCTCCTTTACGTGTTTAGTCCCATTGATATCGCTCCAGACTTGATTCCAATTGTCGGGCAAATTGATGATGTTGTCGTGCTGACGCTGCTGGTGTCTGAGATGTCGCAGTGGTTGATTGATTTGGCTAAATCTCGCCAAGCGGGAATCGTCACGGAAGAAACCAGTACGACACCGGAAGCTACGGTAGATGTGAAATCCGTTTCTGTCGAATAGTTCATCCTGTAGCTTACTTTTCACGGGATCTAGAAAACCTCTCTCCAAACCTCTCTCCTGCAAGGAGAGAGGCTTTAAATTCTCCCCCTTTTGTGCAACAAAAGCGAAGCATCCTCTGGCTTCCCCCGTGGAACAAAAAGCGAAGCATCTGCTGGCTTCCCCATGCAAAAAACGCGAAGCAACATCTGGTCTCCCCCTTTTTACGCTATGCATTATTCACATCTTTCTTAACAATTCAGAAGCCTGGACATATCTAGGTTTCAATCTAATGTCGTTACATTTATTAATATGCCCCCTCGGTAGTCCCTGGTCTATCGTCAACGTCGGCCGCCGCCGTGCTAGCAAGGGCCAGCTTTAGGGGTAGAGAGGCTAGTTGCATAGGCATTTTCTGGAGAATCGATGTATAGGACTACGAGTTTACTCATTAATATCGCTGATTCGCCGCAGATTCAAGATATCGCTCATCTTTTTAATTTGAGCAAAACTTTGCTGCAACTGCCCGTAATCCCGAATATCGATGCACAAATCAATCAATGCAGGTTTACCGTCTTGAGTTTTCACCTGAGCTTTCCGCACATTGATATGATGATCACTTAAGCGGGAAAGGATATCCTTTAACACCCCGACCCGATCCAACACTTCAATTTGAATATTAACCGGATAGGTTTGCGGACGCCCACTCTCTTGATCCGTCGGATTCCAATTCACCGGAACTAATCGGTCTCCCTCAATATTTTCCACATTGGGACAGCCTTGACGATGAATCGAAATTCCTCGCAATCGGGTGACAACACCCAAAATAGGTTCGCCGGGAACTGGATTACAACACCCAGCAATCCGATGCATCAATCCCTCGACGCCCGCAATGGGTTCGCCTTTAATCGTCCATTGGTCACTTGTTTCCTTCGCCGTCGGTAACGATGGCAGTAAATCTTCGATTTCTGCGGGTTCAGTTTCCAGCGGTTGTGTGGCTTTCACTGCATCGCGCAACCGATTGACCACTAGATTCAGGGTAACTTCTCCATACCCTAATGCCGCCAGTAAATCTTCAGCATTTTGATAATTACAGCGTTCGGCAACAGATTGCATGGGTTCTGATTTGAGCAAGGATTCAAATCCATTTTTACCCAGTTCCTTCTCCAGCAAATCTCGACCTCGCGCCACATTTTCATCGCGGTGCGATCGCTTGTACCATTGGCGAATCCGATTTCTGGCACTGGGCGTGACGACGAAGTTCAACCAGTCTAAACTGGGGTGACTATTTTTCTGGGTGATAATTTCTACAATATCCCCATTTTTTAACGGTGTATCCAGAACTCGCCATTGACCATTAATTCTCACCCCAGCACAGTGATTCCCAATCTCGGTGTGAATCCGATAGGCAAAATCTATCGGCGTTGCATCCCGACTCAGGGGTATCACATCTCCATCGGGGGTAAAGACGTAGACATCATCGTCAAATAAATTATCTTTGACACTTTCGATATATTCATGGGCGTCTTTCAGGTCATTCTGCCATTCCAGCAACTGCCGCAACCAGGTAAACTTGTCATCGTCGGCGCCAATCTGGGTCGGATCAGACGTCCCAGTTTCTTTATATTTCCAATGTGCGGCAATCCCATATTCGGCAATCCGATGCATTTCCAGGGTACGAATCTGCACTTCAATGGGACGCCCATGGAAGCCAATCACGCCTGTATGTAGAGACTGATACCGATTAGGTTTAGGTAAGCCGATATAATCTTTAAACCGACCGGGGATCGGTCGAAAGGCATCATGGACGACAGCTAATGCCCGATAGCACCCTTCGTTGGTCTCCACGATGATCCGCATCGCCGCTAAATCATAAATTTCGTGAAATTCCTTATTGCGGCGTTGCATCTTTTGATAAATTCCATACAGATGCTTAGGACGACTATTCAAGTCCACACATCGAATGCCCATCTCATCGAGACGCCCTCGCAGGATTTGCGAAACCTGGGTTAATCGTTCCTCCCGGTCTTGACGCCGTTCGGCAACCAGTTCCTGTATTTTGCGATAAGCATTCGGTTCAAGATACTTAAAGGATAAATCTTCTAGCTCCCACTTAAACCGCCCAATCCCCAAACGATTAGCTAAGGGGGCAAAAATCTCCCGGGTTTCCTGGGCGATCGCCCGCTGTTTTTGGGGCTTAAGATGTTCTAATGTCCGCATATTATGCAGGCGGTCTGCTAACTTGACCACAATCACGCGGATATCCTTCGCCATGGCGAGGAACATGCGGCGGAAGTTTTCGGCTTGGCGTTCGGTTTTACTGGAGAAGTTAAATTTGGAGAGTTTGGTAACGCCTTCAACTAAATGGCGCACCTCGGCACCAAAAATTGATTCAATCTCGTCCGGTGTGACATCCGTATCTTCGACCACATCATGGAGTAAGCCAGCCGCCATCATGGTACTGTTGCCGCCTAAATCTCTTAATAAGCCAGCAACGGCTACGGGATGGGCGATATAAGGTTCTCCAGAGGCGCGATATTGTTCCGAATGCAGTTGATAAGCAAATTCAAACGCCCGCACCACCAACGCCGCGTCATCGGGCGTTGATGGGTCAGAGGTGGCAGAGGCTGTTGATAAACAGTCCTGCAACCAGTCGGGAACGTCTAGGTTATAGGTGGTGGTTAGGACAGTGGCACTCATAATTCTTTCCCTGACAGATCTATAAATAATAAGGATGGTTCAACGGTAATGGCAGTAAGATCTCTGTTTAGTGGTATAGTTATCAGTTTTTGTGAATTCCAGAAATGGGTCAAAATTCCCTAGATTATCCGTATAGTAATCAGACCTAGATGAGAAATAGTAACATGAACTACCAGATATCCACCCTTGTTACCGCGTACAGAAGCAATACGTCACTTCTGTCACGGACTTGATTTCCAGTAAAATCTTGAATAACCAAAGGACTGGGTTGAAGCCAACACGCTGAAATTTTTGCGGATGGTTGTCAATAGCTGGTCGCTAAGATAGCAAACAGTAACTGTTTTCCAAGAAATCATCAGTTTTGGCAGATAGTCCCTACCTTGGTTACTCGGCAATGAGAATGCCAGCTGACTCTCAGACTGAACCCTGATCTTCAGCTTGGTGGCAAATTCTTGTATTTATAAACAAAAATACAAGATTCTTTACATTTAGTCTAGACCAACCTGTCTGATAATGTTAGTCCCCTCCCAACGGCAATCCTATCAGGACTTTAAACACGTCCTAGACGACCTGTACGCCTGCACCCAGAGTCAAGAGTTAGACAAAACCGAGATCCAGGAGCGTTTCCAGGCGGTGAAACAGCTCTTTCAAGGGCGAATTATCACGCTCAATCCCGATGAGGTTAATCAGGAACAAGTATCAGTATGGCAGTCTAGGCAAACCGAAATCCATAGACATATCCGACTTCTAGAAACTGATATGTTAATGTTGCGGACGGCGCGACATTCTGCAACCGTTCAGTCTAGGGTGGCTATCATCCGCGATCGCCTGAACACCCTGATTCAATACTGTAGTGCTATGCTTCAACTGTAGCGCTCTAGTCCAGTCCTGTCGAGGGAGTTTCGACCCTAAACTTCGTTCGAGGGCATGGTTAAGGTATTCTCGCCGAATTAGGATAAGTTACAGGTGCTTTGAGGAAGAAAATCGGTGCAATGTCCTAAATGTAGAAAAGTAACGCTCTTAGACGGCTATTTAGAGCATCAGTTTGCCGTGAAGTATTGCCAAGAGTGCAAAGGCACTTGGATTCCTGCTAAAGAGTATGAAGCATGGCAGGCACGTCAACCGTCTGATCAGAAAATGCCTGACCTTCCCCCTGAAGCGCTGAATGTGAATTTTGTCAAGTCTCCCTTCGATACCAAAGCCGCATTATGTCCAGAGTGCCAGCGCTATCTCTCTCGCGCTAAAGTTAATCTCAAGACGCCCTTTTATGTGGAACGCTGTTCTCACTGTCGCGGGATTTGGTGCGATTACGGGGAGTGGGACATTCTCGAAAGCTTGGGACTCCATACCATAGTTGAGCAACTCTTTACCAACGAATGGCAGACTAAGGCGCGAGAACAGCAACTTTGGCAAAAAGAACGCCAAGCCACGGCTGAAAAATTAGGGAATGAGTTAGGGGCGCAGGTGATTGAGTTGGGGGAACGGTTAGCGGCACATCCAAATGGCGATTTTGGTGTGGCTTACCTGATGCGGCGCGTCGGCGGAAACTGGCAAAAGCATAATCAGAAATAGACTATGGGGATGTCCAATGATCGATGCTATCCTTAAACGAAACGTATTATATTAAGATATATTAAGCAATGTAGAGCAATAATCATGCCCAGCGTTTCTACTCCTCAAACCGCTCGTAAATGTCTACCCACAACTACCCAAAACTAAGCATTTTGGGTAGGTGGGGTGAGCGTGCAGACTCAGCCGTAAAAAAGAGTAACCTACCATCTGGCAAGGTTGGCTACGCTTCCTGTGGTCATGACACCCAAGACGGTCATCCCAAAAGGTGTGAACACAGGAACTTATGTTGCTCGACTTTGCCCATACAGCAACGGTAGAGGTGAGATCTATCCGACAACTGGCAAAAAACGGATTGGCATCAAACTCGAATATGTCGAAAAACCAATTCATCGAAAGGATGGCTACAGCTATGGGTGAAAAGTACCCAAACGGGAAGAAATGTCTATATGTGTCCAGAAATTAACAAACAGCTTCTAACCCATCGCGTCGTTGTCATTGGTGCAGGAATTGGGGGTCTAACGGCTGGCGCACTTCTTGCCCGTCGAGGTTACTCAGTGTTAGTCCTCGACCAAGCCTTTGTCCCTGGCGGATGTGCCTCCACGTTCAAGCGTCGCGGCTTTACCTTTGATGTGGGTGCAACCCAAGTGGCTGGTTTAGAACGAGGTGGCATTCATCAGCGAATTTTCGAGGAGTTAGAAATTGACTTACCTACCGCGACTCCCTGTGACCCCGCTTGTGCCGTATTTCTCCCTGGCGAAACTGAACCGATTAACGTTTGGCGTGACCCAGAAAAATGGGCAAAAGAACGGCAACGGCAATTTCCGGGGAGTGAACCCTTCTGGCAACTGATGACCACTCTATTCAATGCCAGTTGGAGATTTCAATCCCGTGATCCCGTATTACCCCCACGAAACCCCTGGGATTTGTGGCAATTAATCTCAGCGGTGCGTCCAGATACCCTGATTACGCTACCGTTTACGTTTATGACGGTGGGAGATGCGTTGCGCGGCTATCGACTCTATGACAATCAGCGTTTGAGGACATTTCTGGATTTACAACTGAAGCTGTATTCCCAAGTGGATGCCGATGAAACCGCTTTATTGTATGCGGCGACAGCCCTCGGCGTTTCCCAAGAACCTCAAGGATTGTTTCACCTGAAGGGGAGTATGCAGGTATTGAGCGATCGCCTGGTCGCCGCCTTGGAGAAATGGGGTGGTAAACTGTTGATGCGTCATACTGTGCAACAGATTCAGGTTTCCGGGGACAAGGTTACAGGCGTAACGGTAAGAAATCAGAAAACGGGACAAGTTTGGACAGAATCAGCCGATGAAGTGGTGGCAAATGTGACGGCACAAAACCTGGTTAAGTTACTGGGAAACCACGCGCCCAAGGGTTATCAGCGTCGCGTCGATAAATTACCGCCTGCATCGGGTGCCTTTGTCATTTACCTAGGTGTTGACCAAACGTCCATTCCTGCGGGTTGTCCACCTCACCTGCAATTTCTCTACGATTACGACGGTGAGATTGGCGAAAATAACTCTTTATTTGTCTCGGTTAGTCAACCTGGTGATGGTCGCGCCCCAGAGGGAAAAGCCACGATAATTGCCTCCTCGTTTACCGATACCCGACTGTGGTGGCAAGGTTCTCAGGAGGATTATGACCAGTTAAAACAAGATTATACCCAAGAGGCGATCGCACGGCTAGGTCAGTATTTTGACTTAACTCCAGAAACCATTATCCACCAAGAAACAGCAACACCCCGCACCTTTGCCTATTACACCGGACGCCATCAAGGAATCGTCGGCGGAATTGGTCAGCGAGTCCCGACATTCGGTCCCTTTGGCTTTGCTACTCGCACCCCCATTAATCACCTATGGTTGGTGGGAGATTCTACCCATCCTGGTGAAGGGACGGCTGGAGTCAGCTACTCAGCATTTACGGCTGTACGGCAAATACAGCGCTTCGCGCTGGGCAATAGGCAATAGGCAACACCTCGGCTTACCTAGACTTCGCTCGGTGTGTCATAGGTAATAGGTAAGAGACTTGCGGCTTAATAATATACCAATCAAGCTTGGCTGAGTTGATGAATACAGCTTTCCTCACTGGTACTTTATTTTTACGCAGCTCCCTAAGGTAGAGTTTTGAGTTAACTTCCCCCATCTTCCCCATCTCCCCCAGCTCCCCCAGCTCCCCTGCACCCTGATCCCTAAATCCAGGAAGATTCTTTGACGGGTTTCCGGTAATCTAAAGAAAGAGTTTTGTTGGTAGACTGCAATGGGATTAAACCTGTTGGCAATAGAATAGAGACCATAACCTTTGTAGGTTGTGTGTATACATAGTTGTTTGGATTAGGGAAAACTGCCGTGGATGGGGGGAATCAGCAACGAATCTTAGGTTATTTCATCGAAGAGGCGAAAGAACACCTTGATACCCTCGAACAAGGGTTATTGAATGTGCAGGAAAGTGCCCAAGACCCAGAGATGGTCAATGAGATGTTCCGTGCGGCTCATTCGGTCAAAGGGGGGGCGGCAATGCTAGGCTTTAGCAGTCTACAAAAAGTTGCCCACCGCTTAGAGGATTGTTTGAAGATTCTCAAAGAACATCCCGTTAAGCTTGATCGCCATGTCGAGAGTTTATTCTTACAAGGCTACGACACTCTCAAAGACCTGATCGAACAACTTCAAGGACCCTTTGGTCTGCGGGATGATGAAGCCGATAAAATGGTGCAAGCTGCCGAACCGACGTTCAAGGAATTGCAGACGTACCTGGAACGGTTAATTAGTGGTGGTGAACCAGCAAGCGCAGCTCCGGCAAAATCAGCAAAGGGTGGAGCGAAAGCGACGGGTCAAGCACCTGATAACTTTTCTGCTCAGGTGACAGGTATCCTCAAGCAAATGTTGCAATTGTTCAAACAATCAGACACACCCGCCAATCGTCAAAAGCTGCAAGAGAACTGTCATAAGCTAGCGAAACTTGCCCAAACAGTTGAACCCTGGCAAGTCTTGGTAAAAAATGCCTCTGATGCGATCGCGAATTCGCAAAATTCGTTCCACTCTCTCGCACCTGTCATTATTAAAGAACTCAAACAAGCTAGCGATCAAGTCCAGCAAGGAAACGAGAGTGCTGTCAAGGCAAGTCCAGCGTTACAAAAGTTGGCAAAAGCTACCCCCAGTAAAGGCGGTGGTAAGCAGATTACGATTACCGTGGAACCCAAAGCGGCAGCTAAAGCGATCGTCAAAGCCTTTGATAAACGGCAACTCACTCAACTGACCAAATTACTGGTTCAAGCCACTCGCACTTCTTCGTAGGTGATATCAAATCTGGAACCAAAAGGAACGGAAGCGAAACCTCGGACAAAATTCTTCAATCCGCGAATCGCTCCGTTCAGCATGATAAATTATTGGCTTAAGATGGGGGCAGAGGGACTTGAACCCTCACGACCTTTTACGGTCAACGGATTTTCATTCTCACTGTAGCTTTCGCTACTGCCTTCACTAGCATCTGAGAATTGGACTCTCCCTTTACCCTCGGCTTCACGTTAGGGTAGCTCCCGTCGAGTCTCTGCACCTTCCGATCCTTCGCTTCGCTCTAGGACATGGTTTTGACCTGTCGCTTCGCTCCAGTGAGCCTGGTTTTGAGTTAGTTTGGTTTAACCCATAACTCAGCACTCTTTTATCGGCTTGGCTCAGGATTGCCTTATCTGTTTTCAGACGTAGGTTTCCCTGAATTTGAGAGCATCCACTTGACAGATTTCTCCATCAAGGCTCAATTTGCTTAAGTCCGTAGCGTCTACCATTCCGCCACGCCCCCTTTTGGGTTGTGCTTCGGTATTGAAGTTTACATCAAAACCTCCGCATTTGTCTATTTGAACATTAAATGGGGCAGATTGGCAACTAGAAAATTTGAGGAACCTGAACAAGGTAAGATAGTAGGGGCGATCAAGGAGGTTTAGGGTAGCCTGACCGGGAACCATTCACCTCTTGATTATGCGATCGCCTGTATTTTAGAAACCCGTTGCCGCTATAAGACCATCACACTATGATTGTTGCACTACTCTATCTCGCTTTAGGTGGACTCTACCTGGTTGTCGTTCCCTTGGTCACATACTTTTACCTCAAACAGCGCTGGTATGTCGCTAGCTCCTTTGAGCGTAGCTTCATGTACTTCCTCGTCTTCTTCTTCTTTCCTGGATTAATCCTGTTTAGTCCCTTCCTGAACTTCCGTCCCAAAAAGCGTCAGATCCAAGCTTAATCACAAATGCGACGAATTGATGCGATCGGAATTGCCATCGGCGTGTTTGCGGCTGGTGGTATTATGTATATCCTCTTGCAGGTTGCTGGTTTGGACGAGGTAAAAGCCGGGATTTGGAGCCAAGCCCTCTTAGTGGGCGGTTTACTCGGCTGGGTACTCACATATCTGTTCCGAGTGGGATCTCATAAGATGACCTATAACCAGCAACTGAAAGAGTACGAGGATGCTGTCTTGCAAAAGCGCCTCGAAGAGATGACTCCAGAAGAACTTGCTCAGTTACAAGCTGAATTGGAACAAGACTCTGAATAAATCAGCCAATGACCAATGACCAATGACCAATGACCAATGACCAAAATTTCCCAGTGCTTCGAGACTCTACGCCAACGCTCTGAATGCGCCTTTATTCCCTTTATCACAGCAGGTGATCCGGATTTAGTCACCACGGCTCAAGCTTTGCGAGTCCTTGACAAATCAGGGGCGGATATGATAGAGCTAGGTGTGCCGTATTCCGATCCCTTGGCTGATGGTCCGACGATTCAAGCGGCGGCGACACGAGCATTGAAACGGGGGGTACGATTGGATGATGTCCTCGCGATCGCGCAGGAAGTAACCCCCGATCTAAACGCACCAATTATTCTATTTACCTATTACAACCCCATTCTCAACCGAGGGATTGAAGTCTTTTTAAAACAAATTGCCGCAGCAGGGATAGCGGGGTTAGTCGTGCCGGATTTACCCTTAGAGGAAGCGGAATCGCTGATCCAGCCCGCGACTGAGATTGGCATCGAAGTGGTTTTGTTAGTTGCACCCACCAGTCGGAAAGCTAGAATTGACGCGATCGCAAAAAAATCCCAGGGCTTCATTTACCTGGTTAGTGTTACAGGCGTCACCGGGATAAGAAGCCAAGTTGCATCCAGTGTCCCCGATTTACTCGAGGAAATGCGGGCAGTAACAGACAAACCCATCGGAGTCGGTTTCGGTATCTCCCAACCCGAACAAGCGCGACAGGTGAAACAGTGGGGTGCAGATGCAGTAATTGTGGGGAGTGCTTTCGTGAAGCGTTTAGCCGAAGGAACCCCGACTGAAGGATTAAAAGCGATTGAGGAGTTTTGTCAATCCCTCAAGTCAGCGATTAAGTAGGTGGACACAATCTAAACTTAAAGGTGGTGATCGTCATTTGTCATTTGTCCTTGGTCATTTGTAATCGAACAGTGATCAATTACGAAGTACCTAGACATAAATTCTGTACGCTGTACTAAGAATGTTAAGGATTCTCCAACCCTTACTATTGCCTATTGTCTATTCCCTATTGCCTTTCCCCACCACAAAACTTATTCAGCAACCCCTACTGATGGTTAACCTTCCCACTCAAACTGACCCCCCCCTTTCACCTCGGCAAACCTTACCCACGATGTATGATTTACCGAGTGACAACCCGGAGGAACCTGGATTGCCAGACGAGTTTCATTTTTTACAACCCTTATTGTTATTTCTTACCTTTCAACCCGCTAACTGGAATCCGGAGTTGGTATTTTCGGCTTGTGATTTAAATCTTTACTATGATGTGAACCATCCCCAGTGGTACAAACGTCCCGATTGGTTTGGGGTAGTGGGAATACCTCGGTTGTATGAAGGGCGAGATTTACGTTTAAGTTATGTAGTGTGGCAAGAAGTAATCAATCCTTATGTGGTGGTGGAATTATTGTCTCCCGGTACACAAGAGGAAGATTTGGGTCAAACGGTGCAAACACCTGGAAATCCACCGACAAAATGGCAGGTTTATGAACAGATTTTGCGAATTCCGTACTCGATTGTGTTTAGTCGCTATACCAATGAACTTCAGGCGTTTCAGTTAGTCGGGGGTCATTACGAACCAGTAAGCCTAGTAGATAATCGCTTATTGATGCCGGAGTTATCATTAAGTTTAGGACTATGGCAGGGAAGTTTTCGAGGAATTAACCGTTTGTGGTTGCGGTGGATGACACTTGAGGGAGAGTTGATTTTAACGCCTGAAGAAGAGGCTATCGAGGCGCAAGAACGGGCAGTCGAGGCGCAAGAACGGGCAGTTGCAGAACGGGAAAGAGCAGAACGATTAGCAGCACGATTGCGGGAGTTAGGGATTGAACCTGATGATGTGGAGAATGAAGAATGACAAATGACGTAGCTTGCTTCTCGCGAAGCGAGTATGACGATCTCAACCGTTAACTTAATGAAAGTCTGACTACTTATGGTTAATCTTCCCACTCAAACTGACCCCCCCCTTTCACCTCGGCAAACCTTACCCACGATGTATGATTTACCGAGTGATAACAGTTTTCGAGGAATTAACCGTCTATGGTTGCGGTGGATGACACTTGAGGGAGAGTTGATTTTAACGCCGGAAGAAGAGGCAGTTGCGGAACGAGAAAGGGCGGAACGATTAGCAGCACGATTGCGGGAGTTAGGGGTTGAACCTGATGATGTCGAGTAAGTGCGATCGCCTTTGCCACTGCGGTAAGCTGTTTGGCAACAAACGTACCCTTGCTCCTCCAACTCCCCCAACTTCCCCAGCTTTCCTTAATGAACCTCAACAAAAACGCCGCTGCGAGCAAACTCCTCTTCTTCGGGAGTAAAGTAAGGAGCGTTATCTTCCAGAGTCGGGTCGAAGCTGTAAGACTCTTGCAGGAAGTTCCCTGCCAAAACAGCGTTTTCTAACTCCTTAATGTAGGTATCAGCCAGCTTACATAACTCTTGGATACCCTGTTCGTCGCCTCTGTCCAAAAACGTTTGCAGTCCCAAATGAAGTCCCGACAGGCGGGCGGTGGGTTTGAGCATACTGTAGATATGGTAGATGCGATCGGTGGTGATGCTGATGTGACGCAGGGCGCGGGCGCGGGTCAATTCGGCATCCAGGCTGGGCCAATAGCGGCTGGTGTAAAAGGCTTGGTCATTCCGTTGATACCACTCTTCCGAACGGGCGATGGAAGAATTCACGGTGTTATGCAACTTCCAGAAAAACAGACGCATGGATAGTCCATCGGTTACTGTCGCCAGCTTGTTGTCGAAGGACATACTAAACTGGGTGGCATGGAGTTCCTGTCCCAACAACAGGTACTCCATCGGGTACATCTCTACTTCCTTGTTCTGTACCACATAAGCATTCAAGTGATGGCGACAATAGGGACAAGGGTACATCGTGGCGAACAGTTTGATGAAATCTTTGAAAACCCCGATCAGCTTTTGCTGAACTTCCGGAGATTTGGTGCAGACGATTTCAGCAGATGTGTGGAAGAAACGCCAAACCCCTGGTCCGATGTAGTAGGGGAAACTGACTCGCATTTGGGCATCTCGCACGTAGCTGCGGTTAACCCATACATCGATAAATGCCACATACTGGGAGAGGGCGCCACATTCACGACCAAATTCCAGACGTTCCCGGCGCTTCTGTACACCGTTGAGATAGTGGTGACTCAGCCGCCAAGCCTGCAAAATTGCCAGTTTTTGCTGGGGTGTGCAGTTGGGGAATTCTTCGCAAACGTCGCCACCGTAGCGATCAAACTCTCCGACGGCTTTAGTCTCTGCGTACAACTGATCCAAGGAGGCTTCGTCGGGATTGGTGTTTCTTTCAATGTCATCCGCCGTACAAACACTAAACGCTGCCAGCAATTTTGGCATGAAGTCTTCGTACCAGTAAGCCACGGGCATCATCGCGCCGTCGATTTCTTCGCGATCATCTTGGAGAATCACCCGGTTCCATTGCTTCAAGTAAGCCTTGGGAGCTTCCCCATTCATTGTTGGTGGCGGGGGGGTCAGTTCCCCATTCAATTCCAGTTGGCGCAACCGATTCAGTTCATTGATTGCCAGCACGCCTTCAACCAAATCTCCCAAGTGGAGGTGCTTTTTCTTCATCGTGATGGCGAATTCCACCCCAGCGGCGAATTTCTCGCGAACCGTGGCAGATTTGCTGCGGGTTTCATGCATCCGCTGCGCCTCTGCGAGCATTTCTGGGGTTTTTTCAATAGTCTGCCAGTTTTTGATCCGATCTTGCAGGCGGGCATATTCGGCTTCGATGGAGTGAATCACCTGATCCAGTATGGGATAGCAAGCCTCTTCCACAATACCCAAGTCTTTGTAGTAGGTGATGGCAACGCGCACAAACTGGGTGAAATCAGAAATGCGGTAGGGTAAATCCCTCACCCGTAAATGGGTTTCATGGTTAGCCGAAAAACTTTCGCGGAAACAGCGATAAGCAGCACCCTGAATCAATCGAAACAAACCAATTTGCATTTGTAGGCGAGAAGTGCCGCGCTTTCTGGTACAGTCATCCTTAACTTGTTGGGTGAGGATTTCCTCAAGCTTTGTTACCTCCCCTGCAAAATCTTGGGTGCTGAAGTTGGTATCTGCTTCAGAGGATTGTGCCTGTAGGGATTGGGTTGCCGTAACGGAGGACTTGTTATCACTACCTAACCCTTGATTCTCTTCGGGAATAACCGGGCAAAATTCTTCAAAATCAATGAAATCTTCACCTTCGCGATCGCCTTCGGTGAATTCAACGTGGGAATCATGATAGCCAGTCGAGGATTCGTTTTCTTCAGGAACAAGCTGGCAAAACTCTTCAAAGTCGATGAAAGCGTCACCATCGCGATCAACTTCTTTGATCATCTCTTGCAGTTCTTCATCTGTCAGCCCGAACTTACTCATGACGTTTTTCAGTTCGTTGGCACAAATATGCCCCGAACTGTCCTCGTCAAAAACGCTAAAGGCAAGTCTCAGCCGACTTTCGCGATCGCCTTGTTGAGACACCATCAGGGCTTTGAACTCTTCAAAGTCGATGGCACCGGAACCGTCTACGTCCACCTCTTGCATCATGTCATGCAATTGGGCATCTGTGGGATTTTGACCCAGCGATCGCATGACGACACCCAACTCGTCGGCAGAAATTTCGCCACTGCCATCTTCATCGAAAACTCTGAAAGCTTGCCAAAGTCTTTCCACCTCGGCTTCGTTCATTGTTTTTGGGTTTTGTCTGTTCATTTCTGCCAATTTTAAAGCAAGTTCTCAAACTTCATTCCAGTTTCCCTCTACCAAACTAGAAAACGGGTCATCCGTCAAGTTGACTCAGAAAAGTCTCTGTTATCCGAATTTAGGGACGAAAACAAATGATGCCAATCTGGAGAACTTGTTTCGGCTTCTTTCACTTCAAACGTAACATTACAAGCTTGGGGTTGTTCTAGTGCCTGAAGGCAAAGTTCAGCAATATCCTCTCGGCTGACTTTTCCTCGAATATTATCGCCTTGCTCAAAGGCTAAACCTTTACCGCCGGGTTCTTCAGTCAAAGCACAGGGACGGATAATCGTATAGGGAATACCACTTTCCCGCACCGCATCCTCTCCCCGTAGCTTCCAGGTGAGAATTCCGCCTAATTGGTCATTCATTCGCACGATTTGCACTTCTTCTTCTAAGTTAATTCCGGGACGCCCTGGACGAGTAACGCCAGCAGAACTAATCATCATAAATTGGGATAATGTTGCACCGTTGTATGCCTTAATTGTTTCTACCTGTAAGGAAAATGTTCCGGGTTCAAAGTGGGGATTAAGTGCGCCGTCATACTCAAACTTACTCAGCATCAATTGCACCGCGTAAATATGGCTCGGATCAAAGGGTTCGGCATTGTCTAAGGTTTTGGCACGAAATACCGGAATCAGCGCCCCAAAGGGAACGCGAACATCAATCCAGGTATCTTTTTCAGTATCAAACGAGTAGCAATAAGAAATGCCATCCCACCGTGATTCTGTTCTCAGAATAAACTTATAACGCTGTCCATCGCCTTTAACGCGCAGTTCCATCCCCTCATATCCGGCTAAATTTAAAGGTGGATCGAAATTACGGGTGCGAACGGAAACAAAACCACCGGAGTTTTTGGTAGATACAGTGCCACTGAATAATGCTGCATTATCAATCAGCCGAATTGAGCTTTCACTCACACCCCCCATGACGACATCATCCACAGCTCCCCAAGTTTCTTTTACATCATCTGAGGGATTTTTGAAATCGAAAATTAATTGTTTCCCTGCTTCTAGATAATTAGCGGCGACTTGGACTAAATTCTTAATCCCTTGATAGTCTACAATTTCGGGACTATCGACAACTTCTGGCATATAGAATTTGATGCCTTGATAATATTTTTCCCGGTTTGGCGTATCTCCTTCTACAGGTTGCACCCGAACACCTGTGCAACAAATAACGGCGGAAATACCCTCCATCATGGCAGGGGTTAAGGTTTCGGGGATAGTGATATCAGCTTCAAACAGTTCCACCTCATCTCCCAGCATTTCCCGCCCTCGCTGAGTATCTCTGACTAAAGCGCGTACCGGATAATCCCGTTCCATCAGACGCCGCACGACTCGCTTCCCGACGCCACCTGTTGCACCCGCTACCAGTATCTTACCCAATCGTTTTCCTCCACTTTGGTTTGGTTTGTGATGTTGTGTATTACCTGAAAATAAGCGTTTTAAACAGCTAATAAAAGGGATAACCTCAAAGTAAGCTAATGTTTTGACAAATCTACCAGCATCCCATTGGGAGCGATTGTTCTGGGTCATTATCCTCTCCTATACTATTTATTTTTTTCAGTGTACCGAATTTGGCAACGGGGATGAATCCGCTATAGCGGATCGTCTTGCGGTGCAACCTAGATTAGGTTTAGGGGGATACCAATATCATTGTCGGGGCGGGTTTAGGAATTCAATGTGGCTGATTGAATCCGGCGCACGCCATGCGCCCCTACAATTTCTGGATCTACTTACGATTCAATCACTGGCGGTAATAGCTCAGAAACTGTAATCGTACAACTGGGAAATTGCAACGGCGAAACACTCGCATCTTCTGCCAGAATTACTTCACTTTGATAACCTTCTGGAGTCGGTTGACGAAAAACGTGCAGTTGTCGATGTTTAAGATCAAGTACCCAATAGTCAGCAATTCCGGATTGGGCATAATCCCTCGCTTTTATTTGATAGTCGATTTGCAGGCTAGTATCTGCTACTTCGATAATCAGATAAATATCGGATGCTAAGGGATGATGGTCAGCATAGTCTAGGGGATCAACTCTGACGATAGCAACATCGGGTTCGGGTTCCGAGCGATCATTTAATTGAATCGGAAGTTGTTTCTGGATCAGCACTTGCTCTGTCAAACGGTGACTAAATACCCGATCCGTGCGTCTAATTGACGCCGCATGAGGACTTCCTTGGGGACTCATTTTTTTAATAATCTGTCCTGCAATTAATTCAACCGATTCATCGGGCTGCAAAATGCCCACTTCAGCCATTCGATGGTACTCTTCAATAGTCCACAAGCGCAGTTTGACGGGGGGTTGAGTTTTCGGCATAACTTTTATTGCTGAGATTGACCCATGGTTATCAATAATTTGAGGATTCATCGTTTATTGTACTCACTTCTCTCCCAGCCAGCCATATCGTTTACTGTGCCTTGATGGATACTTGGTCTTGAGCTTCTCGAAATACTCATCGGTCACGGTTTCAGTTCCAGAGTTGACAATCACGGATTTTCCGGTAGTTTAGTATAAAATGCTCGAATCTGGACTTGTGCGCCCTAAGCTGCATCCAGAATAATGTTTAAGCTGAATAGATTTAGCTGTGAGTTCTAAGAATTTACCGGAAACCACTGCCTACGTTCGGATTACCCAGCACTCTTGGCAACGGGGCAAAATCGAGGGAGAAGTTCAAGCGGCTGCTTATGAGTGGCAGTTTCAATGGCGTTTCCGTCAAGGTCAGTTAGTCGTCAGACCTGCTTTGGGACGTGCTTTAATTCAAGAACCACTGGGTCGATTTTTAGAACGTTGCGATTACCAGTTAGAACCAGGAGGAGATTATGCGTTTACTATTCGAGCAGAATTATAAGAGTGTTGAGGGTTAACCCTTCACAGCTTTCGAGGAAACATGGTTTGTAGGGGCGGGTTTAGGGACTTTGGTGTCGCTATTGATGATAACGTTTGTTCAAAACCCGCCCTGACCTAATTTTTAGCTCTGAGTTTGTAAGTAGCGCTCAATGAGTAAGATAGCAACAATATCATCAATCGGTCGAGGTGGTTGGCGCATCCCTTGGGGAATTAGGCGTTGGAGTCCTTTGGGAGGGTACATTTGCCAGTAGCGATCGCGTGCTTCTAATGTACTATAACGTTCATCGACTAAGACAATAGGAATAGTGGCAGAAATGACTTCACGAATTTTTCCTTGCCATTGCTTAGAGGTGGTTTGGTTCCCCATGACAATTGTCTCAATGGAAAACTGCTGAGATAACTTTTTAATAGTTGCGATCGCCTGATCGGATGGTATCACTTGATGATAGGAAATCTCTTGGTCTTTGCCTTTCACGGCTAAACCACATTTATCTCGTCCTGGGTCAAACCCTAATATCATAATTAGTCATTGGTCATTGGTCATTGGTCATTTGTCATTTGTCTGTCATATCACATTGAGGTTCGATATTTTTCCAATAACTCTGGCAGGTAATCATACCCATCTACCCCAATTAAAGGAATAATTTTTGACCGTTGCTGCTGGAGGATTTCTTGGAATATTTCTCCTCCCAATTGCCCTTGCAAAATCGTCAGTAATCCCACGGCTTTGCGCCAGTATTCTGTACCAATCTGCTCCAATAAATATCCGCCCAAACTACCTGTGTAAATCGTTTTACTCCAGTTTTGCAACTGATAGTAGGCTTGCGCCAGATACGCTAAATTAAGTCCCTGCAAATACAAATCTCCAGAAAATTGTGCGGCTTGCCACCCTTGTTCTAAATAGGTAATCGCCTCTTGGGGTTGTTGCATAACCACATAAGCAATCCCCAAACTACATAAACACAGGGCTTGACTTTGGCGATCGCCTAATCGTTCTAACAATTGCCGCCCTTGTTGCAGGTACATGATGGCGCTTTCGTAGACATCAGGATCAAGGGCTTGCTGTTGGGCTTGAAAGACCTCACTATAGCCTAAATTCGCTAAGGCGTTGGCTTCGCCTAATTTATCCCCGGCTTGCCGTGCTAAGATTAATGCCCGTTGGCTATAATTAATCGCCTCAGCATAATTTTTCTGTGCCACACAGATTCGGCTTAAATGATTGTAATTAGCAATTTCACAGACGCGATCGCTCGCTGAACGGGCAATCTCTAAAGCTTGTTCATGGAATTGTATGGCTCGATTATATCGACCTTGCGCCCGTTGGGAATAGCCTAATAACGTAAGAATTCGCGCTTTCTCTTCGGTTCCCTCGACGCGCCGCAAGGGTTCATCCAGGTAATCCATGGCATTCCGCAGATAATTCCCACTTAAGGATGCAAAAACACCGCCATATAAAGGAAAATACTCCCGTTGGGCAAAAGTGCGGAGAATTTGCAGTGTCGCCTGAAAACAGCTATCGATCAAGCGTTCTCGTTGGGGAACCGTTGCTTGATTTAAGGCAAGGGCAAGTTGTGACCAGATTACCGCAAATACGATAAAGGTGGAAATCGAGAGTCTAGCCCCCATTTTGGAGTTATAAACTCGTTGATCAAACCATTTAACTAACCGACGTTGTAACCATTGCAGAACAACGGTTAATTCTACCCAAGCATCCAGTTCTAAGGTTGGCTGTTGGCGAATCCATGCATCGAGAGGTTGATTATATGCCAGCGCTTGGAACAATGACTTAGGTAAAGGACGATTCACCTTTTTTGCCCAGAGTCCCCAAGGTCCCCGTTGTTCAGCGAGTTCCTCAAATCCCAAGGAACCCTGACTTTGCTCATAAATCCAGCTAACTAAATCATTTTCCAAGTTTCCCCAAGCGGCTAACCCCCCAGTAATTCCTTGGGCTAGCTGTTCAAGTTCCTTAGCACGTTCGGAGTCGGAACTGGCGGATGCTTCTTGCTGAAGGGTTTTAGCTAATTGAGCCAACTGAGAGAGATTCAGGACAGGTTCTCGATTCGGATCGATCGCACGTAGCCAAGCGCTCAACCGTTCACTCTGATCAGCTTGGGTAATTCCTTGGGTAGCCGTTGCGATCGCCGCAGACACCTGATTCTCCTGCTGTACCCGTTCCCATTCACTGCTAATCATATTCAGCGCCCTCTGCGCCCGTATCGCTTTAGCTTGTTTGAGTTCACTCGCCGGATTATCGATTTCCGCCTGAGTGCTGCTATGACGTTCATCCAGACAGCGTTCAAACATTTCCCCGGTTCCACTGCTGACACCTGACGCCAGCGTTTGGTAAACCTGTCGCTTGGATCGGATTTTTCCTTTCAGCGTCGCGGCGACAATTTCATCAATCAGTTGAAAACAGCGATCGCGTAACGGTAAAGAGTCTGTCATCGTGTTTTGTTCTCAAAACTTACGTTAATATCCTAGACTTGGGCTAACCTATGTTAATATGCATCCCTCAAATCAAAGCGTTGTGTAGAAGCTAGAATTGAGCCACAGCCTACCTCACACGTTTTTTCACCCCGTCGAAGATGCAGGCAATCATTCATTGATTGGCTCACTGGTAGGGAATCACCGTCCTTGTAGGGCGGTGAGGATGTCAACACAGAGACAACCATGCGTACCCTGTCCCTCCCCTATCCCGACGACTTACTCATTACATCTGGTAAATCACCCCAAGCCTGAGAAGCTGAACTGATCTTCTTGCTCGCCGTTAAACTGTTCGAGTTACGTCGGCTGTCTCTGGGCAAAGCTGCTGACTTTTGCAACATGAACAAACTGCAATTCATGTACGAACTTGGACGACTGCAAGTCCCGGTAATCAACCTAGACGATGACCAAATTACCGACGAATTACGGGATGACTAACGCCGCAATCATCGCTGATAGCAGTCCGCTTATTTCCCTATTCTTTAGGTCGGTTACGTTCTGTACATATTAGGGATAGGTAAAAACGATGAAAATTGAATGGAAACTCGATGAAGAAGGCGGCATCGATCCCATAGATCCAGTGGGCGATATTTCGATTAGCGATGGCGAGAGAACAATTCAAGAAGAATCGACTTATTTAGATTCTTGGTTTGATGCCTTGATTGCAGTAGGTAAAGCAATAAAATCAGGAAATAATTTGGCTGTTGAGATAGCAGAAGAACCCTATAATTTTAAGCTTGAATTAGTGTCGTCAGGAGCTGAAATCTCCTATAAAAACAAAACAATTTTAGTAAATAAAGTCGATGAATTTATTGAAGTTATTAGGCAATCAGCAACAGGTTTTGTTTTGAAACTAAACAACAGGGAATAAATAGAATCTGCCAAGAACTCAAGTTCTTGGCTAAAAGCTAAAACCCGTTAAAACGGGTTCATAAGTAGCCAGCTAAAGGAAGCTTTAGCTTTGACGCATAAATTTATTTCCTGGCTATATAAGTCAGCGACATTCCACCGAAATTACTGTGAAGTAGGCAAGAGCAACGGACGATAATATAAGTGCATTAACGGGGACCCGCTTCAATCGCAGAATTAGCAATGTTGACCATCATTGCTTCGGCTTGATTGACATCTGTACCCATCCCTTTTAAGGCAATTCGATAATGGGTATCTCGCCACACCCATTCAATCACCGCTGGCGTACAAATACTCTGACATCGACTTGGTGTAAAGTATCCCCAGATTCCATTGGTGAGGGGAATTTTTTTAATGAATCCATCGTCAGGAGAATACTGTGAATTCACTGGCGTGGCGCTAAATGCACCTACAGTACAATCAGGCATTCCATTGCAGTTTTGCTTTAAGTTTAAGGCAATACTATAGGTATTGGGTGACCTAAAACTATTCACATAAATCCGCTGTCTAAACTTCGGCATTTGGCTGGGTAATAAAATTAAGGTATCGGTTTGTCGCTGGAGTTGCGGTAAAACAGAGGTGAAAAGATTCGCAACAGGGGATGGTTCTGAGGGTGTATTCGGATTAGCGCGATCGCGATTAATTAACTGTCGCGCCATCTGACGAGGAATCCCATAGCTAGCCAGAGTGCTGGGAGTAAATGGAGTTTTGGTTGACGCGATCGCGTGCCATTGATTATTCTGATTAATCACAACCGTCTCCCCAGCACTATTGTCCCAAAACCAGTGCGCGATCGCATAATTCTCAACAACTGTAATTTGGGTAACTTCTGGAGACAACCGAAACCCATTCCCCCTTTCCCATAAATCCAGGAGTACAACTTTCCGAATCACTCCCGTATCATCCGCTACAGCAGGAGTCGCTTCTGTCAATATTGTCAGCACCGGATAACTAGCCAATAGCATCAAGCTGGCGATGTACCCAAATCCAAAACTAACCTTCATAATTCCCTGTCATAAAAAGATTTGTAGTTGCGCTTGTAGTTGCGCTTTAGCGCCGATAAAACTCACGCATCTACTAATATAGAACTATTCCTATCATAACTCCCATAGCATACAACCATGGAGCCAAACTTAACCCTAATAGCCAAAGGACTCTCTCCACTTCTCACACCAGTCAGTCGTCAGGTAGGAAAGCATCTCATTGGCAAAGAAATCCTAGAACGTTGGAAACTCAATGAAACAGCCTTACAACCCATTCTCCAAAAAGCTGCTGAGACAGTATCAGAACGAATCCAATGTTATGAACCCGCCGAAATTGACCAAATTTGCTTGTTTTTAGAATCTCCACCCGCCGAAACCATCGTCCGTCAAATTTACGCCGCCAAACTTTCAGATAATCCGCAAAATAATTTTGAACTAATCCGTCAGGAATGGCTAGTCGCATTCTCCGACTATACCAACATCCCAGAAGCTGAACTGCAAGACGCAGCAAATCCCATTTTGGATGATCTGATTGAGGGATGCGAAGAAGCGCTACAGAGTGAGATTGATAGAGGGAGACTCTCCGCGCATGAGGCAAAATCAGCATTCCGTCATCAAATCGTGCGGGATGAAATTGCGACAATTCAAAAAATGCTTAACCTGTTAACAGCGCCACAAAAACCTGACATCAAAGCCATTCTCAACTTTGAGGAAAACTATCGTAAACAAGTTGGTGAACGCCACAAATATATTATTCCTCCCGATTTCGATAAGGCGCAGAAGCTACCCATCAATCGCCTATATGTTTGTCCCAACTTTATCCCAACCCCCACCAAACAAACTAATCAACCAGAATCCCTAAAAATTAAAACGTTTCTCGATAGCATTTACCGCGTTGTCCTACTGGGAAATCCGGGTGGTGGTAAATCCACCTTTACCCAAAAAATTGCCCATGTTTTGGCAATCTGTTATTCAGAACGTCCCTTTGCGGGTAGACAAGTTACACCAATCCTGGTCATCCTGCGAGATTATGGTGCAAAGAAGAAAGAACTCAACTGCTCCATCGTACAATATATCGAAATAAAAGCGAATTCTGATTATCAAACACCGCCACCGTCTGGAGCCTTTGATTATTTACTATTGACAGGTCGAGTTGTAGTTATTTTTGATGGATTAGACGAACTTCTGGATACTCGCTATCGCCGGGAAATTAGCAGCGATATTGAATTATTCTGCAATCTTTATCCCTCAGTTCCTGTGCTGGTGACATCCAGAGAAGTGGGTTATGATCAAGCACCTCTTGATCCAGAAAAATTTGAGTTTTTTCGGCTGGCTCCCTTTGATGAAAATCAAGTTAAAGAATATGTTACGACATGGTTTAAGGTTAACGAAGAACCAGAAGAAAAGGGAGAAGCCTTTCTCAACGAGAGCCAATTTGTCTCCGATTTGCGTTCTAACCCGCTGATGTTGGCGTTGATGTGTAACCTCTATCGGCGCGAAGGTTACATTCCCCGAAATCGCCCGGAGGTGTATGAAAAATGCGCTGAAATGTTGTTTGAGAAGTGGGATAAAAATAGAGATATTCCGGTTGAGTTTCGCTTTGAGGATAATATTCGACCAGCGATTGCATACCTCGCCCATTGGCTTTATGATGATCAGGGCTTACAAGGAGGCGTAACCGAACGCCAACTTATTGCTAAACTCTCTGACTATTTGTTAGAACATCGTTTTGATGATCGGGATCAAGCAGAAAGGGCGGCGCGTGAGTTTATCCAATTCTGTCGGGGACGGGCATGGGTATTTACGGGAATAGGAACCACGGCAGATGGTGAGGAACTTTATCAATTTACCCATCGTACTTTTCTCGAATATTTTACCGCACTTTATTTGTTTAGAACCCAGGAAACAGCTAAGGAGTTAGCCGAGTTTCTTTTACCAAAGATTGCCAAGAAGGAATGGGATGTTGTCGCGCAATTGGCTTTTCAGATCAAAAGTAAAAATTCTGAAGGCGCTGGGGATAAATTACTCACCACTGTTCTTTATGCGGTTCGTGAGGCTGAAGCAGAGGAAGCTGAGAATTTACTATCTTTTGCGGCACGATGTTTAGAGTTTATGGTTCCTAGTCCATCGGTGACTCGGAAGATTACCACAGCTTGTATTGAATACTTATTAGAGTTGGGGGTGAGAAGTCTCAATAAAGATGATTATTCGGATGAAAATTCTATAGATTATCTAGAACAAGGGGAGACTCTATTACTTGAAAATGCTGCAACTGAAAACCGAGCAACTATTGCGGATACTTTAGAAAAATTACTGATCGAGCGATTTAAGAGGAATAGTGATGAACGCGAAGCCCTTGTTCTTTTTGAGATTAGTTCGCATGTTTGGCAAAGTGTCTCTCAAAAAATTTTTGATGCTTGTTCTGGCTGCATGGGGAAACTGTATCCGAAATACTTTATCCCTTGCCATATAGCTTGGCAAGACGGAAAGATTTCTCTTGAAAATTTGATTAATTGGCATGGTGTAGATTTCATTTTTTTGGATGCTGAGTTTTCCTTCTTTCCATATGGTTATTATTCTGTTGCCAACTTTTTAGTAAATTTCATAAATTATCAAAATAAACGTTCTAACGACACTATGGAATTGGAGAAGAATCTATATGATTTAAGGGTAATAGGTGAAATTTTACTAAATTCTTTACAACCTTGGATTAATGGTGATGAATTTGACATGGATATATTATTAAGACCTCGTTTTTTTTATGGAGGGCATTTACAGGAATCTTTAGAGCAAGATTCAGATGCCATATTCGGAATATTTGCATTATTGTCTACCACCTTAGAATCCGAGCAAGTATCATACCCGAATGCCGCTCCTTTCGCTATTGATGATCTTCAAGAAAATGATTGGTATTTCTTCGGTGGTATCCGCTGGATATTAATTGCCCGTTTTCAGCCAGTAGCCGACGATAAAGTACAAGCCGAAATGGATCGATGTGGCTTCTCACCTGAACAACAAGACTTTATTTGGCGGTGGATACGACGAGAAATCAATCTTGTCGCAGATACCGCAGAAGAAGAGATTTGTTAAATTCTCACGGTGTCTAGCAATTCAGCTTATAAGATTTGTGCATTCTTTGTCCTCACAAATCAGCTAGTCTAAATTCCTTGTCCTTTCAGATTGTAGAGACGTTGCATGCAAGGTTTCTACACTGTTTTTGGGGGTGACCAAAAAGTTTAATATAGGGCGACCCGAATAAATTGAGTGGATTTGAGTTGTTCATTGATGCAAGCGGGTCGCCCCTACATGACCCAATTTGATGCAAGCATTGATTTAAAATTAAACCCTGAACTAAAGTTCGGGCTAAAAGCTAAAACCCGTTAAAACGGGTTCAAAGACACCTGCTGAGGAGTTCAAATTCCGGGCAATTTAGTTCGAGTCTATTAAAATGGACTAAAATTATTATTCAGTCAGCTTTAGCTGACTTGAGCTTTTAGCCTTGGGTTTGAACCCAAGGCGATCCAACTTTAGCTTACAAGCATGAAAAAAGGTATAGTTTTTAGTATCTGTCTAGGATTAATGGGTTGGGTGGCTCAACCGACTTTGGCGTTACCTCCCCCAGATGACTTACCCGAAGAGGTGTTGAGAACCGAGATAATCACGGAAGCGCGATCGCCTATCGATGGGGAACCGCTTACCGCCGCCGAATACGCCCAACTTAAAGCTGAATTAGCCCAGCGAGGAACGACTCCGGAACTCGATCCTGAGATCCAGCAAACTGTTTTTCTGCTGCAACTGCTGGATTTCGTGCGGACAGTCACCCCGTTTTAGCCGAAGCAGAAAACCATGGAAGTCCCACTCTGTCCTCAAGGGTAGCGCTGGATACATTACCCAATCGACAGGCTATAATCCGTTTACATACCCCAATTTCCCCCAAATGTGTAGAAAAAATCAAAAAAGTATATAAATATTAAAATTATTTAACACCCATTTTCCATTCACTGAAGTAGATACCTTGAATTTTCCCATGATTGCCCCTGAACAGATTGACCGAATTGTCTGGAATCAACATCACGACCCCTTTGAGATACTGGGTCCACACCGATTAGAACAGGATGGAAAGACCACCTGGGCAGTGCGGGTGTATTTCCCAAATGCTGACGCCGTGTGGGTTGTGCTGCCAGAACAACGCCAAGACTATCCGATGCAATCAGTGCATCATCCCCACTTTTTTGAATGTCAGATTGATATCGAAGAACTGGCAAACTACCAGTTACGCCTCAAAGAAGGCGAACACGAGCGGGTGATCTATGATCCTTATGCCTTCCGTTCGCCCCGCTTAACCGACTTGGATCGGCATCTATTTGCCGAAGGGAATCATCATCGCATCTACGAAAAACTAGGAGCCCATCCCACGGAAATAGATGGAGTTCAGGGTGTCTACTTTGCAGTTTGGGCTCCGAATGCTCGCAACGCTTCGGTTTTAGGCGATTTTAACCACTGGGATGGGCGCAAGCACCAAATGCGGAAGGGTGACACGGGAATTTGGGAACTGTTTATCCCAGAAGTGGCAGTTGGCGACCATTACAAGTATGAAATCAAAAACTATGATGGGCATATTTACGAAAAATCTGACCCTTATGGTTTCCGCCAAGAAATCCGCCCCAAAACCGCCTCGATTGTTGCCGATCTCGATACCTATACCTGGAATGATCAGAACTGGATGGAGCAGCGCCGCCATACCGATACGCTGACTCAGCCAATTTCTATCTATGAAATGCATTTAGGCTCGTGGCTGCATGGTTCTTCAGGCGAACCCGCCATCGGTGCGGATGGCAAGCCTGAACCCGTGGTTATGGTGTCTGATCTCAAACCGGGAGCGCGATTTCTCACCTATCGGGAATTGGCAGATCGCTTAATTCCTTATGTTAAAGATTTGGGTTTTACCCATATTGAGTTACTCCCCGTCGCCGAACATCCCTTTGATGGTTCGTGGGGGTATCAGGTAACCGGATACTTCGCCTGCACCTCTCGCTATGGCACACCTGACGATTTCATGTATTTTGTGGATCAGTGTCACCAGAACGGGATTGGCGTGATTGTGGACTGGGTACCGGGTCATTTCCCCAAAGATGGTCACGGTTTAGCCTTCTTTGATGGCACTCACCTGTATGAACATGCTGACCCCCGCAAGGGTGAACATAAAGAGTGGGGAACCTTAGTTTTCAACTATAACCGCAACGAAGTCCGTAACTTCCTGGTATCCAACGCCCTGTTCTGGTTTGACAAATACCACATCGATGGAATTCGCGTGGATGCTGTCGCCTCGATGCTGTACCTGGACTATTGTCGTCAACCGGGAGAATGGGTGACGAACCAGTATGGGGGAAGGGAGAACATTGAAGCCGCCGATTTCCTGCGACAGGCGAATCATGTAATCTTTAGCTATTTTCCTGGTATCCTCTCCATTGCCGAAGAGTCAACGGATTGGCCCATGGTGTCTTGGCCCACCTACGTTGGCGGATTAGGCTTTAATTTGAAGTGGAACATGGGGTGGATGCACGACATGCTGGATTATTTCCACATGGACCCTTGGTTCCGCCAGTTCCACCAGAATAATATTACCTTCAGTATGTGGTATCACCATGCTGAAAACTACATGCTGGCGTTGTCTCACGATGAGATTGTGCATGGTAAGAGTAATATGCTGGGCAAAATGCCTGGGGATGAGTGGCAAAAGTTTGCCAATGTCCGTTGCTTATTTACCTATATGTTCACTCATCCCGGCAAGAAAACCCTGTTTATGAGCATGGAGTTCGGTCAGTGGAGTGAGTGGAATGTCTGGGGCGATTTAGAATGGCAGTTACTGCAATACGAACCCCATCAGCAGTTGAAGCTGTTTATGGCGGATCTGAATCAGGTCTATCGACGAGAATCTGCTCTCTATACCCAAGATTATGCTGAAGCTGGGTTTGAATGGATTGATTGTAGTGACAATCGCCATAGCGTGGTGGCATTTATCCGCCGTGCTAAGGATTCTGAAGAGTTTGTGGTCACGGTTTGCAATTTCACACCTCAGCCCCATAGCCATTATCGGATCGGGGTTCCAGAAATGGGCTTCTACACAGAACTGTTTAACAGTGATGCTCGCGAGTATGGTGGGAGTAATATGGGGAATTTAGGTGGTAAGTGGACCGATGAATGGTGGTTCCACAATCAACCTTATTCTCTGGACTTGTGCTTACCTCCCCTGGGTGTGTTAATTCTCAAGCTCAATCGCGAGAAGACAGTCGCCGCCCTGGGATCAGATCAGTCTTAAATGACATCTGTTACGTTAGAAGTCTCCCGTCAGGTTGATGACGGGAGATTGGTTGCACCATAACCAGGTTGCCCAAGGTAATCTAACCGAATAGAGGAAATCATTGGTTACAATAGTCGATGTTAGTGATCGTTAAGATGCTGATAGCTATAGAAGGCGTAGGTATCAAATAAGGCTGCCACAAAGCTACAGGTCAAGCTAATCACGAGCAGCCCTTCCACGGAACAGCCGTTCCCAAAAATCGCCAGAAACTGTAACAAATCGTTTGCGCCTGTTTGACCAAGGGTTTCCAAGCCAGGAACCCAGCTCATGGTGCATAGAAAGGCGAAAAATCCCAAGAAGAGGACAACGGGAGCAATAAAGCTGAGTAGGGCGGTTAAAGCAAGGGAACGAATCAATGTAGGTAGAGTAGTCATAAAATAATTAGCTCGTTATGGCAAGTGAGTGAACAGCAAGTTAGCGTCGCCGTTAATCGGCGCTCTGTATATCAGAATAGGCGCGATCGCCGCCAATAACCGAAATTGTCAAAAATCTTAAATCTTCATTAAGAATCTTGGTAAAACTCCGTAAATTTTACCAAGCAGACAAGGATAAAGTAGAGTATATCGCCCTTTCGGGTGATGTCAATCCACTTCAATGTTGAGTACGTCGGCGGGAATCTGGTTGATCAGATAACCACGGGATGGCATTTGTTGGTCAAGGGATTGACAAGGGGGAGGAGAGGGGGGCTGGAACCAGAGGTGATCAAATTCGTTCCAGAGGCGTTGTAACTGTAAATTAATCGCACTGTCGGCTAAAATGCCCATGACGACCTGATTGATACCCAGTAAGTCGGGTAAGTCACCCCTCACATAAATTTTGCCACTCATTACCGCCGCATCCAATGTCACAGAACCCGTAATGATATCTCTCAGGGTTTCAGCATCGCTGCAAAAATGAACGGGTTGTGGTTCTGTCAAGGATTCGATGTGAACCTGCAACGGTTCATCTCCCTGCGCCCACAGTTGCAATTGAGTTCCATCTAGCTCAATCACAGCCGTTTTGCCAGAAACCGTCTGAACCAACCTACGCCATGTCGAATTTCCTTGGCTACGCAGGATTTCTACAAGGCGATATAACCATTGAGCTAATTGTTCGTTATTGGTCATTTGTCATTTGTCATTTGTCATTCGTCATTTGTCATTTGTCATACTCGCTACCCTTGAGAAGCAAGCTACGTCATTCGTCTTATGTTAGGGAACAGGGTAATAGGCTATAGAAATTTTGTCTCCCATCTCCCTCATCTCCCCCAGCTCCCAGACGTAGCATGCTACGTCTCTACATTGCTCCCCCTGCTTCCCCAATATCGGTTACGAATAAGTCGGTATCGGCGGTAAATCCGGTGCTTCCTCAAGGTTGCTCATGTTATCCGCATCAATCTCACCTGTCGTCAGAAAGCGGAAGGTTTCCTGATACAAACTCTTCCAGAAACGATTCGTCATTCCCTGACTCACTTCCATCGGGTCTACCATAGGATGAGGTACAAGGTCACTCGCTGGATAGAGATAGTAATGGTGTCCTTTGTCTTTCCCACCTAATTGGTCGAAGAATCTCTGGTTGGTTTTCAGATCAGCCGCGTCTTCGTTCTCGGTTAACACCAAAAATGTGGGAATAGTCTTTAACGCTTCTCGGTTTTTGTCACTACGAACAAAGGCACCAAAACGGTTAGCAGCGGTTAAACAGCCAACCGGAAAACTAACATTTTGTTCCCAAGAAAATTCCCTCAAGTCTAAGGGACCTGTGAGGTTAATGTAACGCTCATTAACTTCATTAGATACTTCCAAAAGCGGCGCATAAGCCACCACCTTTTTAATGCGATCCGGTCGGGACGCCGCTAGTCCGAGGGCAACGGCACCACCAACAGAGAGTCCCAGGGTATAAATCGGTCCTGGCATCGCATCCAGTTCTGCCAAACGTTCCTGTGCATCGGTCAAATACTTCATATGAGACGACGTGAAATAGCGATCAAAATCTGGGTCATTGGGTCGCTCAATTGCCAATGCCATATCCAATAGCTGGGGTGCCATTTTGATGATCCGACCAATTAGTGCCATCTTCTGAAACGTTGTCAATCGTTGAAATTGCTTTGGCGATTTATTATCACGATTGGACAAGAAAAGATCTAGAACGGCATCTTTTCGGGCTTCTTCCCGTAGAGGATCACGAAATTCTGGCTTGAGGTCAACTTGGGGCCAATAACTATCGGGTGGAATAAACGCATGACCCGCCAAAGGAATTTGATAGATATTAAACCCGTTGCGGAAGAGGTAGTCACCCACCAGAAACATTTGCATCGGTTTAGCTGAAAAGCCATGAAAGATCATCACGGTTCCACGAATTGATTCTCCCGGTTCATGCATCTGATAAAAGGGAGCAACTCCTTCACGTTTGTATGGATGATAGAACCAGGAAATGTAATAATCTTCAATCGCTTTTTTGGTTTGAGCGATTTGATCAGCCGTTGGAGTAATCATGGTGTTTCAGTTTAGAATGTTGATAACTAGGTGGACACAATTAATGTGAACGGTTGAGATTAGGGAACAGGGAACAGTAAGGGTTTGAGTAACATTCGCAGAACTTAACATAGTTCGGTTTATTTCCACCGACCTACTTGATTTTTTTCTATGGATTGTATGTTACCCATAATAAAGTTAGAGGAGTGTCTATTGCTCTCCGTGTTTATCTAATAAAGCCTTGAATTTTTCCAGATTTGTAGGTCGGTAGTCAAAAAGTTTTTGCCACCGTTCTTTAACACTCTCATGTAGCTCATTAAAGTCATCACTTACTGTGCGGGTTATCTGTCCAGTTTTGAATGTTAATCGACCGATCAAACTCTGCGGTTCATTGCTGAACATGATAGTTGGGTCAGGGTGAATCCCATATTCGATGACGGTTGGATCAAGTTCCAATCCCAGACGTTGTTGTTGACGCAATTGCTCAATGGATTCAATCATCCACAGCAACGCTCCATCGGATAAACCAGCTTGTTCTTGAGAGCCACCGCCTACTGAGCCATGAACACCTGGAAACCAAACTTGACGTAGGAATTGATCCACTGGCTGACCCTTATATTCGCTCCTGCGGCTTATCTCCATGGGGGTAACGTTGAAAACCTCACGCTGCTCATCAATAGCAACAGCATGTAGGGCATTCTTAATAATAGGACTCAATGAGGTATCGTGGAAGGCGTATTTCTGGTTAATCTTTTGGTCGAAGGAGAGAAAAGCTGATAAATCAGGTATGCCAAGGGCACCGACGGTGTCCCAGCAACCAAGAAGCGTAATCGGAACTTGCTTGGCGTTATTGTCTTGGCGAAACTTTTCCATCTTGTAGGAATCTGGTTTATCTTCACTCTTACGGGAGCGATAGTTCTCGTAAGCTTCAGGAGCTTTGCGAATCTTTTCTCGCGGTAATAGTCCTGAATTAAAGATCATTCCCGCTAAACTGCGAACCGTATAAGCGCCACGGCTGAAACCGAACAAATAAATTTTATCCCCAGGTTCATAGTTTAAGCAAAGAAAGCGATAGCCATCTTGTATGTTTCGATCAATTCCTTTACCAAACGCGCCACCCAACATCTTAGCAAATGGGTTCTCTGTACCAATCCCCTCATCATAAAAGACAAGCTGGGGAATATTTTGACTACAGGTTGCTTTAACGGCTTGGGCAATTTTAACCACATTCGTGGGATAAGGACTCGTTAGTTTTTGCCAGGTTCCATCACAACAAACAACCAGACGCTTCATTAATTATCCTACTCCAAAAAAAACTGAATTGGCATAAACGGTAGATTCTCCCTTGGCTATAGTGACTAATTTAAGGATCTAAAATGAACCAGGTTAGCGCAACTGAAGCAATCAGCAACCCGACTAACACTAAATTTCCCAGTAATGAAGGGGGTTGACGAATATTTTGTCGTTTGACCAGCAAAGAGACTCCCCCCTGATTATCCGCCAGTAGGTCATCACTGATAAAAAAGCTGACCTCACTGCCAAATTTTAGGGTAAATGAGGTGTTTTTTGCTTTAGAGCGAGCGAGTTCTGGTGTTGCATATACACCTGTCGTGGGTACGCTAACGATAAATTCACTGGAGGTTATGTAGTATTCATTGAGCCATCCAGTAGTACAATTTTCGCCATTTTCTTCACATTCATAGACGAAACTCCAACGACTCCAGGCATCATACATACCACCTTGAGATTGATCAATAAACTGAACCTCATAAGTGCCAGGTTTCAAATATTTGATGACGGGGTTATTATTGTTGTTAACTCGCGCATCAATATTAATAATTGTCACATCACGAGAATGAGTCAAAAGGAATTGCTCAGATTGAGCTTGATTGGTCATAGTTCACCCTTTATAAATGCTGCAAATAGTTGCTCAAAAAGACAGTTTAGCTTAATGAATCACTAACACTCAAGTTTCTATAATGTCTGATGAGTTCCCCCTAAGCCAACATTCGTTTGTGTTTCTTAATGAAACCTGTTCAAGATTTACGCAGTGGCAATGGTGCGTTACGCTACGCTAACACACCCTACATATACAGCTTTTGCGATTAAGGTCTAAGTGCTGAACGGCTGATTTTTCCCTAGTGAAAGAAGGCAGAAATAACTGAACAGCTAATATCTCCCCCAGCTCCCTCAGCTCCCCCAGCTCCCCCAGCTTCATCGTATCTACGAAGCTGCTCAAGTATTTTTGCCGCGATGCACTAGCTCTCCTGAGTCAGGGGAGATGAGGGATAGAGTTATCACGTTTCGTTGGCAAATGCGATGTAAGCACTACCCGCATAAGGGCGCCCTTGAGCATCTGCATTATGCGCCCCGGTGATGACAACTCCATCACTTAGGGCAACGGTATACCCAAACCCGTCTTTGGGTTGCACCTCCGGAGAGTATAGGGTTTGTTGGTGCTGCCATGTTCCGTGATTGAGTTGGAAAATGTAGGCGCTTCCAGCATCGGAAGTCCCGACGACAGCCACTTGTCCCTGAATGGCGACAGAACAGCCGAAGCCATGGCGACGTTGTAAGTCAGTGGGTTGCAGCTTCTGTTTTTGTTGCCACACCCCGTTTTCCTGTTGGAAAATGTAGGCAGCGCCAGTATCGGGATACCGTTGGGCATCGACACCATAGGCACCGACAATCGCGACTTCGCCACTGAGCGCGATCGCATTCCCAAAATTATCCCCATATTGTAAGTCAGCAGGTTGCAGTTTCTGTTTTTGTTGCCACACCCCGTTTTCTAACTGGAAAATATAGGCACTCCCGGCAAATTGACCGCTATCTGCCTTGGCAAGACGCGCCCCAATGATCGCCATGTTTCCACTAATCGCCACTGCACCCCCAAAACCATCCCCGCGCTGTAAGTCATCGGGTTGCAGCTTCTGTTTTTGTTGCCACACCCCGTTCTCTAACTGGAAAATATAGGCACTCCCAGCTTCGGGACGACTTTCGGCGTCTACGGTATAAGCACCGATGATCGCGAAATTGTCACTAATCGCCACCGCACTCCCGAAGCAGTCATTTGCCTGTAAGTCAGCAGGTTGGAGTTTCTGTTTTTCTGTCCACACGCCATTTTCCTGTTGGAAAATATAGGCACTCCCGGCATTGGGGCGATCGGGCGCATCAGTAAAATAGGCACCGACAATCGCCAGATTTCCATGAATAGCAACCGCATTCCCAAAAACATCTTGATGCCCAAACCCCGACGGTTGCAGTTTCTGTATTTCCGTCCACACGCCGTTTGTGTGTTGGAAAATATAGGCACTGCCCACAGCCGGACAACCATTCACTGGAGCCAAACGCGCCCCAACAATCGCCGTATCTCCACTCATAGCAATAGCGCTGCCAAAGATCCCTTTTTCGGGTAAATCTGGGGGTTGTAGCTTCTGTTGAGGCTGCCAGGTGGGGCAGGGTATGACTAACGGCATCCAAGCTTTGACGGAGGTGAACCCAGAATTATTCAGATTTTCAATCACGGCATCCGGAGATGCGCCTTTATATCCGACAATTGACCAAGCCCCGCGAAATTGCAATTCATCAATCAGACGGCTACCGATCGCGCGACAGGCATCTTTGGCAGCTTGGGAGAGATTGACAAAGGCATCATCTTTAAGTGCGATCGCCACAATCTTCCCATCGGGTATCGCTTCAATCTGCTGGGCAAAGACATCCGCAACAGATGCATCTGCAAACAAGTCAAACGAACCACTCGAAAGGGGCTTGCCAGTAGCAGGTTCAAACACTACCACATTTAACCCCCGCTGATATCCTCCTTTAATTGGGATTACATATCCATTGCGGCTAATATGCGTTAAAACACCGTACTCTCCAGCCGCCGATGTCGCCGAAATCGTCGCCGTATCTGTGAAAATGGAGGGGAGTGTAAAGGAACGAGAACAGGTGACGCCATGCTCATCCGATAACGCTTCAGTCGCCGTTCCCGGTGTCGCTCCCTTTTGACCAATCATCGCCCAAGAACTGCGAAATTGCAGATAGTAAACCCAATACGCCCCCAACGCCGCACAAGCATTTTTCGCCCGCTCATCCAGATAGACAGTCCCCTCATCCTTCAGCGCGATCGCCACAATTCGACCAACAGGCAGACTCTCCATCCATTCGGTGAAGGCGATCGCACAACTGGGATCACCAAAGGTATCAAAGGTGGCGCTACCCAGCTTTTGACCCGTCACTTCATGGATAACTGCCACATTCAGTCCGCGATTGTACGGGTCAAACCCGAATTCTTCGTCATTTACAGTAATCCGAGCCGAATTTCCCTGGTTACCAGCGGCAGACTGAACAGTGATATGGAGATGGGCTTCGTTATGGTTCATTCCTTTGTTCTTCCTTCACCCGCATCTAAAAATTTGGTCATTCGTCATTTGTCATTTGTCATTCGTCATTTGTCAAGGGCGAGTTTAGTTACATCTGGTGTCATTTGTCATTCGTCATTTGTCATTCGTCATTTGTCATTTGTCAAGGGCGGGTTTAGTTACATCTGGGTGTCACCGAAAAGATAGTAGTGAAACCCGCCCCTACACAATTTGCCTCATCTTCCCCATCTCCCCCAGCTCCCTCATCTCCCCCATCTCCCAGACGTTCCACCGGAACGTCTCTACAGTTACGCCTTATGCTTAAGCGCCTCCAGCACGGTGGGCGGAACTTCCAAATAGGTGTACGAATTGTTACGATCCCTTGACACCAAGAACAGCGTATCGCTGTCAGTGGGGATATTGGTCGTCACTCGTACTGTTTCCGAGTCAGCGATAGGAAGCCAGTCCCCACTTGCGGTGACATATCCCAACTCAGCCAGGTAATCCTGATCCGCTGACGGAAATGTGAGCAGTACATAATTTTCTGAACTCTCACAATCGTATTCCTGAACACAGTGGGAACGATAGCGCTCTGGATCTAAGCTGTCGGAGACATCATACAGACGCAACAGTAGTGTTTCTCCCCCTTGGTGCTTTAAGGCTTGAATCTGGTTCGGCGCCAATTCCCAGTAAGCATAGGCATTTTTGCCGCTGTAAGGTACTAAGAATAGGCGACTGTGAGAGGGACTCGGAGAATGGGACAACCAGGTTCCTTCACCATGACCTATTCCTCCTGGGAGAACATTGCCCGTCCCCAAAATTGGCGTCACCCGCACAGTTTCCGATCGCGTCAACGGTAACCAGTAGCCTTCGCGGGTCAAGTAACCCAGTTCCACTAAATAATCCCGGTTTTCTGTGGGTAAAGACAACAGTAAATAGTTTTGCTCCCCCTGACATCCAAACTGTTGTAGCATCGGGGGCTGATCCCGCTCTGGGTTGGGACTATCGGTGACATCATACAGACGCAGCATCAGCTTTTCTCCCCCTAAACGCTGGAGGGATTGGGCTTGAACGGGGGCAATGTCCCAATAGGTGTAGGCATTTTTGCCGTCATAAGGAACCAAAAATAGGCGACTGTGAGCGGAGGCTGGCGCGTAATATCCTCCGCCGTACCCCGATTGGGGAGGCGGTGTTGTCATCGCCGATGTTGTCGTGGCTGGGTAGGGCGATGGCACAAGCCCAGCTTGTAGGTTGGGAGTGGCGGTGACGGCGGTACTGATGGGAATTGTCGGAGAAACCCGCACCTTATTTGAGGTAGCCAAGAGCAGCCATTCTCCGCCTGGGGTGAGATACCCTAACTCCGCTAAATAATCCCGATTTTCTGCGGGTAGCGTCAACAGGATATAGGGAGGTTGAGGTTCACAGCTAAACTGCTGGAGGAGATAGGGGGGCTGATGGGGCGAAATCAGGCTGTCGGTGACATCGTAAAGCCGTACTACCAGATCTTTGCCACCTTGACGCTGGAGATTCTGGATATGGGCTGGGGCTACGTCCCAATAGGTGTATGCGTTTTTGCCATCGTAGGGGACTAGGTGTAAACTGCTGTGGACTGGGGCTGGTGCTGGCGCTGGTGCTGGCGCTGGCGCTGGTGTTGGGAGAGGAACAGCCGCACTCGCTGTGTTTATTGGTGTGCCATTCGTCGCTATTCCCTCACCGAAAGGACTACGTTTTGGACGTTCATCATCGTCGCGATTTTTCAGCAGCCAGACGAGGAAACCGCCAGCTAGAAACGAAAGGGCGATCAGTAACGGTACCCACCAGGGGATTAGTCCGGGTGGCGTGGCTTGAGCATCGACATCGCCCTCATCAACCTCCACGGGGGCGGCAGGTTCGGGAGAATCGGGTACATTCGGTGCCTGGGCTAACTGGGGTGCGGCGGCGGCGGGTTCTTCGATCGCGTCTTCTGGTTCTGTGGTGGTTTCGGCAACGGCTTCGTCAACCGCCTCCTCATTGGAAGGATCTAAAGCATAGCCGACAAAGGCTTCTACCGCAGGCGTAGCAGGTTCCTTATAGACATAAGACAGGGATTGGGAAAAGGGGTAGCGTTCATCATCGGGAAAGACTTTATGCATGGGGATGATTTTCACATCCTGACGATCAAACACTTGATCCGCGATCGCATACCCAATCCCGCCAGCGTTTCTCCCCAGTTCTTCAATTACGGCATCGGTACTATCTCGATCCACCTGGGTGGTATTGGCTCCGGTTCTAAACGATGCCGCTTTAAACACATCGTAGCGTTGAAACGCCCGCCGGGTATCACTATACTCCGGGCGATCAATTAGTTGAATCGGTCCGGGTTCACCCCCAAGTTCTGACCAATCGGTAATTTCACCTCGGAACACCCTGGAAAAGTCCTCAAAGGTAATATCTATTTCACCATACGGACTATTGGGTCCGACGAGAATGGCAATCTTTTGCCGACTTAATGGAATTTGCACTAATCCTTGTGCCTTTTCTACCGCCGTCAACGGGCGTCCAATCGCCGCCAGATCAATTTCTTCGTTGACTAAGGCTTCTAAGGCGGCGGTACTCCCAGCCGCATTGAGTTGAACCTCACTATTGGGATACTGTCGCTCAAAGCGCTCTTTTAAGGCTTGATTTACCTTTGCCATACTGCTAGAACCATCCAGCCGCACGGTTGTCCCACGGGGAACGGATTCTGGTACCTCGAATTCCTCCGGTGAAACCTGAGCCAATACCGGACTCAACCGCAGGGAGGTGAGCCGGAACTGAGGGGTGACAGTTCCTAAGGTGAGAAATAAAATAACCGAGGCAATTAACGCCTCTTTTTTGCTGAACCTCTGCATCATTAGTACCCTTGATTCTAATTGATAAGTTTTTTATTTAGTTAACGCTTAATGGAAGTTCAAGCCCTAAATTCGTTTTTTCAGGGTTATGCAATGTCTAGAAATACTGAAAAAGTTATGATATCTCATGATCGCTTTTTAATCTAGCTAGTTTAGAAAAATTCATCGTATTCGCGTGAGACTCCGGGTGAGCGCGAAGCAACCCGGAGAGGGATAGCGGTCAAATCGACCCTTAAGGGCAAGGGGAGATTTGACAATCCAGTTGAAGGCACGACAATTAACCCCGTGCTTCGCTGCAACAACTGGACTTTTTTGGCGGTAAACTGTCCTAATCGTTTCCAGTTAACGTCACTAACTGAAACTTGTTTTTTGGTGTCTCCAGAACACCAGCCGATGTAAGTCTTTCCAGCTTTTTCGGCTATAACCTTGTCACCTTTTCTGAAGCCATGGCGGGTAACTGTACCACCGTATTTACGCCGTTTGCCTCCTTTTGATGGAACACACAAGTGTAACTGTCTACGGCTAATTGGCGGTCTACGGATTATCGCAAACGGTGCCGATGTGATTTGAACATCCCCACACCAGCGCCCATGTTTTGCATTATTCGAGTACCACTCTCGCCATTGAGTGAATTCAAACGCCGCCAAGGTAACACCATCAACAGCATGGGTTGCAGGTGTCTGTTGGTCCTTGTTTTTCTTGTCTTTGGCTAACCCTAGCCACTGTCTAAGCTGGCTAGTACCATTACAATTTCTTTCCCATCCTTGGTGAGTCGTGACGGGGGCTAGTTCAGACAGCCAAGTTAACATTTGTTGTTGACCGACCATGACTGGAGAAAACCCAACACCAGACCGAGCTGACTTGCGACCGCGGGTTCTGTCCACATCAGCCATGACTAACTCATAGTGAATAGCACTGATGGGGAATAGCTTAAACAGCTCCTTGACTACCCGTAACTCTAGCTGTTTGTTGGCTCGAATAGAGGGTGGTAGCTTTTTTTGTTTGCGGTTATCAAACCTGCCTGGGCGGTGGCATCGTTCATGGTAAGGCAGCTTCCGGTTAATCCGTCTACCTCTCCTTGCTCGACGCATGACACGCCGTAGTTCCATCCGTTCCTTGACTGTCTTAAACGGTAGGACTAAATGAGCCATCCAGAGGGTGACTTGATTTGATTGAACCCCAATCCCCGAATAACTTTTACCAGGGTCTATCCCTACCGCTATGGGCTGGGTGTTTTCCTCTGTTTCAAAGGTTAGCTGAATGACAAAGCATTCTAAATCGTTGTGTACCACCTTGGCTTTACCCTCCTTTAGCCAGCGTCTAGCGCGGCTAGGTTTGGTAGGCATTAAAGGCTTGCCCGACTTTGATAAAACTGGTACTCGTAGCATAGAGATAATCCTCACGAGTAAAGTATTTAGTCCCTTCCCGCCATCTCGGTTAAGATGTCTTGACTTAACAACAGCCCGACAAAAGGCTTTAGATTTGATCCGGACTAGGGAAGTATCCGGGTGTCTGTACCAAACCGAGACTCAATGCGGTATTCAACGGTTTTAATTGTAATTTGTCTTACAATCCCCACGCTCCACGTTAGTAGCGTGGGGTTGTTGAAATTGCTTTAGACTCAACAAGAGCAAATGGATAAGTTTTGAATTGACTCCTAACTCAGTTCCGAAACCGAGGCATTCTCTCACCAAACTCGAACTCCCACGGATCGATCATGACTCAACTGTTCTATGGCTGAACCTGCTGATGTATCTTTATATCCCACAATCGCCCAAGAACTGCGGAATTGCAGATGGTGAATCAGGCGACTACCAATGGATTCACAGGCTTGCTTTGCCCGTTCGGAAAGATTGATAGCGGCATCATCTTTGACAGCAATGGCAATCCCGTGATCTGGGGAACAATCTTCAATCAGTTGGGCAAAGGCTTCGGCATTCTCCGGATTAGCAAACAAATCAAAGGAACGACTGAATACTTGCGTTTTATTGTCCTGGTCAAAGACAACAACATTCAATCCCCGTTGATATCCTCCTTCTATCCCTATCTCTTCGTTATTCCAGGTCATTTGGGCGAAATTGCCCTGATTTCCCCCTGCTGATATCACCCCTAAGCTGGGACGGTTTACGGCATCCGCAGAGACAGGAATTAAACGAGAACAGATGACATCGGAATAGTCCGATAATTCTTCTTTCGCGATTCCAGGTTTAGCATCTTTTTGACCAATTAGCGCCCAAGAGGTGCGAAATCTGAGACAGTGAACTTGCCGACTGCCCAGAGATTGACAGGCGCGTTTTGCCCGCTGACTTAGGTTGGCACTGGCATCATCTTTAACCGCGATCGCGACAATTCGACCACTGGGCAACTGTTCGATTAGATCGGCAAATCGGTCGGCATTTCCAGGGAAAAAGGTATCAAATGTGGTGCAAACTAAGGGGTGTCCTGTTACTTCATCGATAACAGCAACATTCAGTCCGCGACTATAGTGAATAAACCCAATTTCTTGGTCGTTGAGTGTGATCCGGGCTGAGTCACCCATGAATCCACCCGCCGATTGAACCTTTATTGTTACTGGTGAAGAAGTCATTTAAATTAATTAGAGTTGATGCAACCGTCAAAGGATGTTCGTAGTCGGCACGAAGCGTGCCAGAAACGCCAGAAGCGCTAAAGCGCTTACTACAAACTAATGAACATATTCGCCATAGGCAAACCCCCTAGCTTGTATTATTTCACTTTGAAGCACCAGAGTCATGTCAACCGAACCTGTCACTTCCTCAATAAAGGTATATTGGCGACTCTGATTATCGGGTACAATTAACTCACTGGTGGCATCAAATGCCATGGTTAATGACAATTGATCCTGATCATCTGCCGCTTGTACCTGTAACTGTTGAGGCATACTCACCGTGCGATCGCCAAACAGGGATGCCATGATTCCAGGAAGACGTAACGGTAAACTAGCAGAAGCAGACCAATCCCAATCAATTTGTAACGTAGACCCCAAAAACACCTTCCGCAAGCGAGTGCCGGAATAGATAAAAATATAGGGTAAACCACTGATGGAATGGTTTTTATTCGTGCGTTTGTCTAACACTAGTGTGAACGATCTGCCCTTTTTGTCAGTAACATAAGCGACAAACCATTCCCAACCAATATCCTCACCCCAGCGAAACCGACCAAAATTGCGATCGTGATAGCAGAACCAGTCGTGATCAATGGCAAAGGATCGCCCACAAACGGATAGTTCTCCCGAAACCTTTAATCCTGGAATTAACCCCCAACCAATAAAACCACTGCCGAATGGCGCATCTTCAGTTACTAATAGGGGCATGGCTTCAGCTTGTCCTTGAACGTTGAGGGAAAGCTGCGCCCTCTCGTCGTGAACGTGAACCGATGAGTTCATGCCATTAATTTCCAGATTGATCCCTCTTCCTTGCAGACGTAAGGGATGACGACATACCATGTCCGGTTGCCAGTCTAGGCTAAAGGTTGTGCCAAAGGTTGCCACCGAGGGGGGGAATTCCAGTTCTGGAGTAATTTGGGTGGAGGGCAAGTTGGCAATAAAGCTGACTTGCATCTGCCCCTGTTCCGGTTTGCCAATCAGGGTAGCGTTGACGAGTAGACGGATTCCCGTTTTCAGATCCAGCAAAATAAAGTGATACCAATCCTTCCAATCCAGGGGTAAGCTGGGATCTTCTAGGGGAATGCGTAAAGCTTCGACACGGTTGAGGAGAACTTGTTCGTTGACATTCATCGCCCCAGGGAACCTCCTTCATTCAGAACATCATTGAACATGACGGGGGAGGTTGGAGTAGGCGCCAGAGGCGGCGGGGCTTGATCCGCGATCGCCTTTACCCACGTCGCCATCTTTGGTGACACCTGAATCAGTCCCAACAGAATCCCCACAAACCAGCGCTGGGCATCCATTCCCAGTTCGGAGACAAAGGTTTTTGTCGCTGCATTGGATACAGAAACGGGGTTGTCCATCCCTTTAACGTTTAAGGTATTGGGAACTAATGTCCACAACCATTTTTCGCCGACATGAAGTAATCCCCCTTGTCCCATCTGCACCCCCAGAGAGGAATGATACGCCGCCGCCGCTGATTGACTGATCACCAGCCATCGGGGGGCTTGGGCTGAAGCAAAGGCGAGGACACCATTCTTAAAGAAACGGGTACGGCTAAGTTGATTCAGTAATTGGCAACCGGATTCCGTGCGGCTATAGGTATCCCCTTGTTGTGCCAACAGAATCAGGAGTTCCACCACCAACCAACGCCCCGGAAGCGCATCCAGTCCCGGTAATCCGGTGGTTAAACTGTAGCTAGCTTGGGCGGCAACTGTATGATCAACAGTTGGTATTGTGGATTCCTGAGTCGCGATCGCCCGAAAACAATTCGCCATTCTAGGTGATACCTGGGCAAGTCCTAAAAGTAGTCCTGCAAACCATTGTTCAGGGTTTTGCGTGTTGAGTATTGACGCTTCGCTTCGCTGATAGGGAACCGGGTTTGTCGGGGCGGGTTTAGGGATTTTCTTGTCGCTATTGATAGTAACGTTTGAGCAAAACCCGCCCTTATTCAATTCTGAGTTAACTCCCCTATCTCCCCTATCTTCCCCATCTTCCCCATCTCTCCTACCTACCCCATCTCCGATTTCAATATCAGTTTGGGCTAAATCAAATAACCATTCCTCCCAAATAGAAAGCAGATGCCGTTGTCCAATTTGGGCGGCGAGGATAGTATTCGCCATGGATAGACTACTCGATATCCAAGCCGGAACTTGGGCAGAGGAAAAGGCATAAACACCATTTTTAAAGAACTGGGTGCGACTCAGTTGGGTAAGGAGTTCATTCCCTTGGGGCGTCTGGGCATAATTGGTTCCATGTTGGCACAGCCGTGTTAGCAGTTCTGCGATCAACCAACGGGCAGGAATTTTATCCAAATCGATTAACCCCGACATCAGACCAAAGATTCCGGCGGTACTGGGTTCAGCCGTTCCCAAGTAGTTTTCCTTGCTGTCTCTCGGCGGCGGAAAGGTGACCATTAAGGGATGGATTACGGGAGTGCGATCGCTAATTTCTGTGGTTTCTAATAGTTCCAATTGGATGGGAATAGCGTCTTCTAGCCAACCGGGAAATCTTAACCAGGTTTTCAGGCTTGTCCCACTCGGCAAATAGTCTGGAACGGGAATCGTTAATTGACAAGTAGACTCATACTCTGGAAACAAATAAACATAAGGTGGTTCTAAACGACTCACAACGGGCAAAATCTCACTGTTATTAAGAACCCAATCATCTAGAGTCGGACGTAAAAGTACGGCTTCATGAAGTTGATTCCGGATCAATAGCTGGAGAACCAAGTCTGTACCGGAATGGAGTTGTAACGTTACTTGGGGCAGGACAAGAGTTTTTTTTAAGCGCTGACTCATTTAACACCTAATCGGACGGCGTTTTACTTTGTCTATTTTAATCTTTATTCACTCTTTATACTTAAAAAAATTTATTAAGTTAAATAACGTTGATGTAATCATTGTCTAATCAGGAGTTAAGTTTAGTTCTACGATTAGAAGGCGTAGGCTACCCAGCCTACGGTTTCATCGACATGGTCTCCGTCGCTGTTAGACACCGAACTCTTGAGTTCATCAAAACGAATCTGGAACCCATTGGTACTCACATTCTGTAGTCTTAAGTTGGGTATTTCCGAACCATTATAAGTTTGAGTCATTGGCATAACGACCACTTTGGTGTTAGCTGGAAAAGGTGGACTAAATTCTACTTTATGCCAAGTATTCGCTGCCCGGTCTGCTGACAAGGGTTCAATTGTGCCGACGCGAGTTCCTAATGCTACAGATGCCATTTTATTTCCTCCGTAAAAAATATATATTTAACACTCTATTTAGAATTCAGCCACCTAACCTACAAAATGTTGCTTTAAGTGAGTGATATCCAAATATGTTACTAACGATAACCAATAGAACACCGGGGTGTAAATGCATAAAAGTTAGTCAAAATTGGTTAATTTGTTTCGGAGTCCCCCAAATGCTGATTTTGTGCATTTTGTCAATACATAAAAGTTGGTAAGTTATCGCCTTTGAAAGGGTAATGGCGAACAGGTAAGAACTGAATAGAGACGTGGACTAGCACGTCTCCACATTCATCAGAGGTCAAGCACAAATGACCAATGATGATTTAATCCAGAATCATCCAATCCACCGTGATGCACCCTTTATTATCCCAATACCACCCTGGCTCATCATTCATTTTAAAGATGACAATTTGACCTGCTTTGAGGCTGAGAGTCTTAGCGCTGCTGATTTCTTCAATAACTTCACCACTCGCTTGATCTACAGCAACCAAGGCGTAGGGTGTATTGTTCGGATACGTCACATGACTGAGTAGTTCAGCTCCTGGTTCTCCGGCGGCGGTAATCTCTACTCCGTCTTTCACCGACCAAGTACCAGACGGGGTGACTTTAATTTTAGCAGCCGTGTCCATAGGATTTTGGAATTCTACCCCTTCTTCAGAAGCCGCATAGACTTGCAATTGACCCGATGGGAGAACTTTTTTCTCAAAGGCTTTATAGGTGACATTATTTTGGGAGAAGTTATAGAACGCAATCCGCCCTTCACTAAAATCGCCGTCAATATCAATTTCTAAGCTGCCATTCACAGAGACTTGCAAATTGGTTTTAGTATAAACAAAGTCAAACGTATTTTCGACGTGTTTTTCCCATCCCTTATTGCCCAGAGTTTTTCCCCGCGCCAGTTCAGTGACTTTACCCGTATGACTCCAGAATTCAGCTTGATCTTTAGGAACTCCATTAATTAAAGATACCGCTAATCCGGTTTGGGCAAGTTCTCCCCACCGTTTCTGCTGACCTTTCCTCCAATCAACGAGTAGATATTTAGCGGAACTATTGGTGGTATCCCCGGGGTGGAATCCTAGGGCAAACCCAATAAAATCATCATCCCCCGTGTTGCCGACGCTTATTTTCCCGGATACTTTGGTATTAAAAACATTAAATGGACTATAAAATAACGTAGGTTTACCATTTTTCTTCTGGATCACTTCTTGACCATTCCGGGATACATCCCACTTTCCGGAACCCTTTTCATAGGATTCTTCTTTCCAGTCGTTTAGATCGACGGTTTCGACTTTGATTTGAGCCATTTTATTTACTCCTTATTCGTTTTTCGAGTTGTGAACTTGTCAAACTTTTTCTGCGCTATGATAAACTTTACAATTATCCTAAATCTGAGTATCCTATTATTGTAATCGAGCTTTATTCCCTTCTACTCAAAATTATCTATTCTTATTAAAACTTAATATTTTTGCAATCATTTTTTTTGATCATTTATCCATACGACAAAAAGCAATAACGAATGACAAATGGCGATCGCAACCTACTGACTTCGATAAATGACATAATTAATCAACTCCTTGAGAAATCGACGGTCATGAACTGGAGCAACCCATTGTTCTCCAGGGCGCAGTGGGGTTTCCGGGAACAAGAACTCCAAAGAATCAAAGATATCGGCGGCTTTTTGGGCAAGCGATCGCGCCACGTTCCAACCATGCTCAATGCTGCCGCACCGCTGCATTTGCTCCATAATGAAGGCAACATGATCAGGATGTTTCTGGGGGCGAGGTAGAGCCAGAATTTCCCGCATTTTCTCCGCTTCCTGTTTACTGTTAGCTAAAACATGGTTCAGCATCAACGTGCGTTTGCCTTCATAGATATCGCCACCAATTTCTTTGCCATAGGATTCCATTTCCCCCTGGAGATTTAACAAATCATCTTGGATTTGAAACGCGATCCCCAAAATCATGCCAAACCGGGTTAATCCGGCTAAGGGTTCGACCAAATCCTCAACACTTGAGGCAGGATGTCCGACAATTAGACCAATCCGACAAGGGGTAATAAAGGAATACCAGCAGGTCTTTTTCACGCACATGGTAAAGTAATCTTGGTCACTCAGATGGGAGGGATTAGTCGCCACCCAATCCAATTCCATTGCCTGTCCTTCCACAGATTGCCGCGCCATGAACTCAATTTCATGTAAAATATTCAGCGCCTTAGATACCCCCAGCACCGATAAGTTTTCCAGCAGCAATCCCACCGCTAAAACATTCGTCGCATCCCCCACATTAATCGCCCGGGGAATGCCAATCATTTGGTGTAATGTCCCCTTTCCCCGTCGAGACTCCGACTCATCTTCGATATCATCATGAATTAAGAACGCATTGTGATACAGTTCCAATGCAGCAGCAGCAGTTAATGCCGAATGTCCCATTCCTCCCACCGCGCGAGCGACACTAATACACATCGTTGGGCGTAACATTTTCCCGACGCGAAAGGGATAATCACTTAATAGCTCATAGAGGGGAGTATAAGCACCAGAGACTTGGCGCTGGCTTTGGATAAATTCCTCAATTTTGACAAAAATGGCATCTCGCGAACTCTGTAATGCCTCGTTGATAATGGTTTGATTAAACTTAGAGGAATCGGCGACGATACGTTGCTCCTTAGGTTCCTGTGCCGCCTGCAATTGGTCGAGATCCGATAAGGTTGTGGCAATCGCCTTACGACTTCCTGAATCAATATCCGATACCGTTGGCGGTGAAGGTTTAGGGGTTGGGGGGTGAGGCAGTAAAACTTGGTGGGGTGTACGTTTCAGCTTGAGGATTGGCAATTTTTTGGGGTCATACAATAACAAACTGAAGAAGGTCAAAAATACGAGAAATAAGAATAGTCCTAACATTAACAATTTTCCTCTAGAGCGTCGGTTCAGAAATAGCCTTTATATTTAATCCTTCTTAATTAAAATAGCCCCGATAACAACGATAACAATAATAGCCAGCAAAAGTCCGATAATGATTACTTGTTTCTTGTTCCCTGAGCTTGATTCGGAGGATTCTATCGATTCAGCCACAGGTTGAGCCACAGATGGATTAACTGGGGAAGAGTCAACCAAGGGAAACCAGGCGTTGACAGAAACGGAGCCGAAGTTATTCAAATTTTCGATAACTGCACCCCCAGAAGCACCTTTGATGCCGACAATCGCCCACGATCCTCTAAATTGAAGACGGTGAATTTGAGTACTACCAATAGACTTACAGGCGGTTTTGGCAAGATCCGAGAGATTAAAGCTGGCGTCATCTTTTGCCGCGATCGCAACCACCCGACCCTGTGGTATAGTCTCTATCCAGTCGGCAAAGGCATCCGCATTCGCGGGATCAGCATAGATATCAAAGGATCGACTCTGAAGTTGATGCCCATTGGACGGATCGAAAACGACAACATTCAAACCGCGCTGATATCCTTCCGCTAGGGGAATGAGTTCCCCATTACAGGTAACTTGAGCCATATTACCCCAATTATTCCCTGCCGATGTCGCGGCGATGGTAAAACTAGGAACACTCACCTTTGTCGCTGTAATCTCCCGCGAACAAGTAACCGCCGCCTCATGAGACAACTTTTCTGTTGCCGTTCCCGGTGCAGCATCCGTTTGACCAATTATCGCCCAAGAACTGCGGAATTGTAGATCATCAATCAGCCGACTTCCCAAGGATTTACAGGCTCTTTTGCCCGGATCAGATAAATTAAAGTTAGCATCATCTTTAATGGCAATGGCGACAATTCGACCTGGGGGTAAGGTGGAGACAAATTGGGCAAAGGATTCGGAGTTGCCTGAGTTAAAGGTATCAAACGTCGTACCAAAAATGGGTTGTCCGGTAAATTCATCGAAGACGGCGACATTGAGTCCACGATTGTAGAAATTCTCACCCAGGTCTTGGGTATTACGTTTAATCGACGCCGAGTTGCCGTGATCATAACCGGCTGAGGACACCTGCACCGTTGTTGTGACGCCGTTTCTGGCAGGGTTAACGTTTGTTGTGTTCATACGATTGACTAACCTGATGACCAATGAGGGGTGACAGCGTTTTAGCTTGAGGGACGCTGGGGGCGCTTTCTTCGGCTTCTCGTCTGGTGAACTCAAGAATTAGACGTTTCTTATGGCGTCCTATCCTTGAATAAGGGAAGGGATAAGAAATGAGAGTGTACAAATGAGATGTGAACATTCATTCACCTTAAACCCTTACGGACAGTCAAATTCACCAAAATTTTCGTTCACGAATCATTTGGAATTCCTCTATAGCTATATATTTTTTGAGATTAGAGAGGAAAATTAACAGGCTTTATTTACATCAAGTCAATGATAGGCTAAAAAATAATCCTACCACTAATATTGTGCAGGGATGTTAGGAGATGGGGAGCTGGGGAAGCGGGGAGAGCTGGGGAAGCCAATGTAGAGACGTGCCATGGCACGTCTGGGAGCAGGGGGAAAAGAGGCGTTCCGATAAAACATCTTTTGTAGGGGCGGGTTTTACTGCTAACGTTTCGTTTTCACCCTAATGTAACTAAACCCGCCCCGACCTAACCGTTCAATTATCGCAAATGACAAATGACCAATGACCAATGACAAATGACCAATGACAAATGACCAATGACAAATGACCAATGACCAATAAACATATTGTTTTAACAGCCTACGGTTCCTTTGGCGATATTCATCCCTATATGGCGATCGCGCTGGAGTTGCAAGCACGGGGACATTGTGCTGTTATTGCCACAAGTGAACTGTATCGGTACAAGATTGAAGCCGAGGGGATTGGATTTCATCCGGTTCGCTACGATAGTGCGATCGATATGCAGCAGGATGGGGAGTTTATCGGTGTGCTGTCCGAATCCCGTCGGGAAAGTGAATATACTATCTGTTATCTATTAATGCCCCATCTGAGGGCGACATACAAGGCGTTACTGGAGGCGGTGCAGAATGCGGATCTGCTGTTGACGCACCATTTAAGCTTTGCTGGATCATTGGTTGCAGCAAAAACAGGGATTCCTTGGGTGTCAACGGTTCTCTCCCCGATCCTATTTATGTCGGCTTACGATTCCCAAACCCTTTCCACTACAACCATCTCCCCTTATGAACAAGCCTTAGCCGTTGTCGCCAATGACGCCCGCCTGCGCCAGTTTCGTTGGCAAGCCCGATTGTGGAGTGCGCCGATACGTCAACTGCGGGGGGAGTTGGGGTTACCACCCAGTTGTGATCCGGTGTTTGAAGGTCAACATTCGCCGGATTTGGTACTGGCGTTATTTTCTTCAAAGCTAGCCAAGCCGCAACCGGATTGGTGTCCCCAAACTCAGGTGACGGGGTTTCCTTTTTACGATCGCGCTAAACAGGAGAATTTGTCTCCAGAATTGGCAAGGTTTCTTGACTCTGGAACTCCTCCGATTATATTTACCTTGGGTTCGCTGATGGTATGGACACCCGGAAACTTCTATTTAGAAGGTGCGATCGCGGCTCAACAATTAGGATACCGGGCGGTGCTATTAGTGGGCAAGGGAGTCCCCAACTTACCGTTAAACCAGTTACCGGAAGGGGTGATTGTGGTTGACTATGCCCCCCACTCTGAAATTTTCCCCCGTGCGGCGGTGATTGTGCATCATGGCGGAGTTGGCACCACGGGACAAGCTTTGCGATCGGGGCATCCCATGTTAGTGGTACCTTATGCCCATGATCAGCCCGATAATGCCATGCGTTTGGTGCGTTTAGGGGTGGCGCGTACTCTCGCCCGACATGAATATAGTGCGAATACATTAATGACTGAACTCAAGCAACTCTTATTTGAGCCGAGTTATGGAAGCAAAGCCGCCGAGGTGGGAAAGTGGGTGCAGCAAGAAGATGGAGTCAAGGCGGCGGGTGACGCGATCGAAACCTATCTCAGATCTCAAGAAAATGGGCAATCAAAGTAGTGATGTGGCATACCTAAGTTAATATCAGTTGAGGACACGGCAGTGCCGTGTCCCTACCCTTTCCCAGAAATCCTTGATTGCGTAGGGGTACGATATTATCGTGTCCTTTTCAAGACAGAAATGCTAAGATTTAAACCGAGAATAAAAAGCGCAAACGCGAGTCGTCCTAACATTGCACAGAATTGGGTTTGGAAAAGCAGTAAAAAGATAGAATTTCTGCTTTTATAGTAGCGGCATAAAACTAATGCGGTCTTGGTATTCATCTTCCCAAGCTGCCTCAGCTACAATCATCAATTTTTCCATAATTTGCCCCATGGTCATATCATCATTGATAATAAATATTCCTGGTACATGATGATTATCTGCCAGATGTTCAGCTAGATGAACTGGCATTGTTTTGCGGTTATTCGTAACCAAAATAAATCTATTGTCTTCACACCAACCAAGAATATCTGCATCGGGAGTGCCTTTAGGGGGTGCATTGGGGTCACCAATTACCCAAACTTGCAATTGAGGATATCGTTGCAACATTTGTGTGCGAAGCACCAGTGGAATATGTTCATCCAGGAGATATTTAATTGTCATTAACTCACGGCTTGACTTGAAGTATCTTGTTGAGAATCTACTTGTTTTTTTGCCTTCAATTGTCGTAGCTTTTCAATAAATGGTGGCGGATTTTCCTGTTGTTGTTTTCGCATCTGATGACTCCAGGCTAACCAATCAGCTAAATAGGCACTCACAGATTCTTGGTTGTGTAAATAGTATAAAATAGTAGCGTGAACCTGTTCTAGTGTTACGGTTCGATAACGTTCAGTTATGGCTGAGGGAGTTTGAGCACGATGGATATATTGGTAGAGAATATGTTCTATGCCAATGCGTGTTCCTTTAAGGCGAATATCATCAGGAGCTAAGAAATCAAAGTAGTCTTCTAATTGCATATAGCGAATTGCGAAATTATGAGGAACAATAGCAGCAATGGGTAAACCAGTTACGGATATCTTTTGTGGTGATTGAATCTAACGATTCCTGGAGCGCTTTCACCAAATCAGGATACGTTCTTGGTTTGAGCTTTTTGA